>CAISOH010000181.1 GCA_903887005.1 uncultured Bacteroidota bacterium
ATGATTGAAATGTCCAGGATACTTTTTGTTTTTATTGCAGAAGTGCGCAAACGAATAGAAAAAAATGTTAACAATCCTTCTTTTTATAGTGATACATTGCATTTTTATAAAGTGAATGGGTGTCATGCATCAATAGATGAGTCAATACGCAAAGCAAATTAAAACCTGAGCGTTACTGATAATTACTTAAATATTATAAATATAAAGTTTCCCACATCATTTTTTAGTGCCTAAAACCGCCACCACCCTATGTTTCATCTATATTCGTCCATCAAAAATGTGGGTATTTTGTCAGTTTTTGTACTGTTTTCTATTTTACCTTTATCACCCGCCATAGCTTTAGCGACGGAGGGATTGCGACAGATGGTGTTACTAAAAATATATACTTTAAACGGAATAAATTAGTGCATTTATTATTTAGGCTTTGCGTCCTTGTTTTTTTATATAATATGCTCATTTTAAAATAATTACCCTTTGCGTACTTTGCGAGCTTTGCGTGATATTTTTTGTACTATTTCACCCCGCTGCAAGTATAACCTGCAAGTTTTTCATCAAACAACAGGCCAATCTATAGAAATATTATATCACAGTTCACAGGTGTCCCACACCTTTTTCCGGGTGTGGGACACCTACTGCACTAAAACCAAACCGGAAATATCGGAGGCAAAATATTCAATACATTATAAAAAACACGCGCGATAAAAGTGTTACCTTTTTGTTACATTTTTGATACCTTTTCTAAAAAATTAAATTGATTATCAATTAATTATGGAAAAATAATTTTTTTTGCAAAAATGTTACATTTCTATAGTTTAAATTTTATGTATTGGCAATCCTTCACGGTTGTCCCGAAATACGCGACAAATTTTGAATTTTGTCCCGATAACTATCGGGATGATTTTTGATTTTGACTTTTGATTTTTGACTTTTAAAACTGTCCGTTTTTTTACAATTTTATGTATCTTGTGTTTATTAATTTTTTAAAAAAATCATACTTATGAGAAAGCTAGTCGTTTTACTCATTTTCTTTTTTGCTGTGGTATCACCGAAAAGCCATGCACAGGAAAATAAAGATTTCAAAGCCTTTGCTAAAAAGGAAAAATTGCTGATGCTGAAAGCCTATGGGGTCAATGATATAGCGGGCTACCGGAAACATCTGGATGACTTCCTTGCCGGGTATAATAAGCTGAACGATAAAGAAAAGAAAAGCTACAGCTTTAACTTGTATGAAGCAAACTATTTAATGGCGTGCGCTTATGCCAAAGCCCGTGATAAGAAAAACGCTTTGGATTATATAGTAAAATCGAAAGATGAAGACTATAGCGAACTGATGAATGACCATGACCTGGATATTTTGCGGAAAGAACCCAGGTTTATTAAACTTCTTGAAGCAGCTAAGAAAAAGAGTTCATCGTATCAACCTCCGTCGGAAAAGGCTAAGGTATCTTCTAGGTCAAATACCGACTATGAAAGCGTAATGGAAAAATTTAAAACCTTTTACAACAAGCTGAAAGCTGACAGCGTTGATAATATGTTCAGTAATCCCGAACGAATGAAATCTTTCCTTAGCGCAGAAGAATTGGGAAGACTGCAGAAAGAATATGGCGTGATGATTTCTTATAAATATGTTGCACAAGATGATGGCGATGGCCAGCAAGATGTAGCCCTGTTTAAAATGGTATTTGATAAGTCAGTGCATATGATGGGCATTTCCATTGATAAAAATAATAAGTTGCTTAATTTCCGGTTTGAAACCAGTTCACCAAATATTGATAAGTTGCTTGCAAAAGAATTATAAAATAATATTTCCTGTATGAACATTTCCCTAACTAATCGTCTGCCTGTACTGGTAATTTTTATATTCGTGTTGTCTTCGTGCAACAGATCTGACGTTGCTATTATTGAGAAATGGAATAACGAAAAACCAAAAATCATTCTGAATTTTATTAACCGAAAGGACAGTACTTTTACTAAGACAGAATATTTCGAAAGTGGACAAATAAAATCAAAACAGGATTTTGTTCGTGGTCAATTGAACGGTAAGGTTATCAACTATTCCGATAAAGGACACAAACAACAAGAATTCGACTATGTTGACGGGTTGAAAAATGGTATAGGGACTAGTTGGTATGAAAGTGGGAAGATCGCATTTCAATTCAAGTATAAAAATGGACTTTATTATGATGGAACGGAATATTATGAAGATGGATGGCCCCGGGTATTAGTCAAGTTTTCTGCTCCTGGAAAAAGGGAAGGCAAAGCATTTTATTTTAAGGAAGACGGGCATATTTGGCAGCAAGGTTTTTTTAAAAATGATTTGGAAGACAGTATTTGGACAAGTTTTGATAATGACGGAAAAATAACGAAAATTATGAAATACAGAGACGGGCAAATAATAGAGGATTGAACTGCTCGATTTCATTTTCTTAGATCTGATTTTTGTAGAAATAAAATTACTGTTATTATTTTTTGCAGATGTGCCACACCTTGCAGGTGTGGCACATCTATACAACCGCCTCAGACACTATGCAAAGGTGACCATTTTTCTGCCGATATTTACTAACTGCTGTTATTCCTATAGCTAACTTTAATCAGTCTGTCTGTTGCGCATCATCATAGCAAGACCGCTTATAGTAAAATAGTTTTGCTTTGGATTAAAACAAATATTTTATGAAAACGAAACAATTTCTGTTGGCCATGACGGCATTGGTTATTCTTTTTTCTTTTGGGACTCCGCAACATTCATTTGCTATTTCCAAAAAATTAAAAAAAGCCAATTCAAAGATCGCCAGGCTTAATAGTGCAAATATTGATTTGCAGGGCCAGTATGCAGGTTGCAGAGATACCGTGACTATGTTGCACGAGCAATTATTGGCAGCAAGGGCGAACAGTGCACAAATAGCCATACAACTGCAGGACCAGAAAGAGAATAATGAAAAAGTGCTGAATCATCTCAAGGACCTTTCTGTTATTTCCGGGTCGCAAGCCGAAAGTATCAATAAATTCCTTGAAACAATGGGCGCTAAGGATGCTTATATCAAAGACCTTCAGACGGCTATGGCGCGCAAGGATTCAATGACAATGGCATTGGTAATGAATCTGAAGGGTGCTATTGGCAACCTCGATGATAAGGATATAAATATTAAAATAGATAAGGGCGTGGTATATATAGATATCTCAGACAAGATGCTGTTTAAGACAGGGCGGTATGAAGTTACAGAACGTGCCAAAGAAGTGCTGGGTAAAGTAGCGAGGGTGTTGCTTTCTCATCCCGAAATAGAGTTTATGGTAGAAGGCCATACCGATAATGTGCCATATCATGAAGGTGTATTGAATGATAACTGGGACCTCAGCGTAAAGCGTGCTACTTCCGTAATACGGATACTCCAGACCGAATATAACATACCACCGGCCAGGATGACCGCAGCGGGTAGGGGAGAATATGTACCTGTATCAGATAATTTTACTACAGAAGGCAAGGCCGCTAACAGGAGGACCAGGATTGTTATATTACCACAGTTAGACCAGTTCTTTAAATTGCTGGAAAAACCAAACAAATAATTCTAATAGAAAAAAGTGTCGGGCAAATCATTAATTATGTGCAATAAATACCGGTATAGTGTGATGCTCAATAATTTTTTTTGCAAAACTTTTTTTAGTTATTTCAGCTAATAACGGCCTGCCGCTGGAGCCTGTAACCAAAAGAGATTTTTTGTTATTTGCCAGGCATTTTTTGAAATACTTATTAGATGTTGTTAAATATTCCAGGTGGCTGAAATGGGCTGAAATGAGTTCTTCTATCTGGTCTTTATGAGGAATTGTTATATCGGTATTATTGTTTGGATAAACCATCAGGGCATTATTGTTACATAATCCGGGAAAAAGATATATAAACTGCTTTATGGCATAAATAGAAGATGCGCTTCCATCGTAGGCTAAAATAATATCTTCAGGAAAATCAAATTCTTTGGGAACTACTATAACAGGGCATTCAGATTCATGTAAAGCCTTATTGAGGTAATAGTGCGAATCCTTGTTATCAAAACTTTTATGAAAAATTTCGCTGCATGCAATGAATAAGTCAGAAAACCTGGCCTCTTTTATTAGCTGTGGCATACAAAGTTCATAAGACCCTAAATGTATGCGATAGCCTATTTTATTCATTTCACATAATTCTGTAAACCGGTTAATATTGCCGGCAATAATTAATTCATCTTTATCTTTAGAAACTCCACCAGGTAATTCATAAGCAGGGTTTACAATTTCAGGCAGAAAAAAGCCGATTATTAATACCGGGCTGATTTCATTTAATTGCCTGGCAAATTCAAATGCGCTCATCGAAAAATTTCTTCCGCAGAATGCAATAAATACTTTTTTCATAAACCTATAAAATAGCAGCCTAAAAGTATAGGAGGTATTACACCCGGGAAATGATTATTGACATAAATATTTATGACTTTTGTCACTTAATAATGGTATGAATGGATAAATCACCGAATTTATTATTAATGGTTTAAGTAATGATGTTGTATCAGCAATGGGATAGATGAGGAATAACTATTCATAACGCAATGCATCAATAGGGTTAAGGCTGGCTGCTTTCCTCGCCGGGTACCAACCGAAAAATATGCCTACTGCTGAAGAAAACACAAATGAAAGCAATATAGAAGTTGGGGTAATTACTACCGGCCAGCCACCAAATTTTCCTACAAGCATGGAGACTGCGATTCCAAGTATTATTCCTATTAAACCACCTAAAACACTGATAAAAACAGATTCGATCATAAACTGAACAAGCACATCTCTTCCCTTCGCTCCCACCGCCATTCTTATGCCTATCTCCCTTGTACGTTCTGTAACAGAGACCAGCATTATATTCATTATCCCTATACCCCCCACTACTAATGAAATGCCTGCAATACTTGCAAGCAGGATGGTCATGATCTTTGATATGGAACCGAAAATATTGGCAATATCCGCTTGTGAGCGTACTGTAAAGTCATCTTCATTAGAAGGGATAAGCTTGTGTTGTGTGCGTAATATGGAAGTGATTTGTTCTTTAGCTTTATCAATATCATTCTCAGATGTTGCAGAAGCAAGAATACTATTCAGAAAAATAGTAGTTAACATCCTTTTCTGAACTGTTGAGAAAGGTGCAATAATAATATCATCCTGGTCCTGGCCAAATGAGTTCTGCCCTTTTCTTTCCAGTACTCCGATCACTTTGAAAGGAATGCTGTTGATACGCATGAATTTACCCACAGCATCGCCATTTGCACCAAAAAGATTGTCGGATACGGTAAGGCCTATCACACATACTTTTGCCGCAGTACGTTCATCATTGGTTGAAAAAATATTACCCTTGGCGATAGTCAGATTCCTGATTGAAAAGTATTGGCTAAGCCCGCCAACTACCATTGTATGCCAGTTCTTGTTGCCTGCAATTATCTGTGATGATTTTTGAACAACCGGGGATACATCTGTAACGAATTCACATTTGGCGACAATGGCTTCAGCGTCTTTTCTTGTAAGGGTAGAGTAAGAACCAGCGCCCATTCGCACTCCGCCCATTGATGAAGATCCGGGATAAATCATTACCGAGTTTGTGCCAAGGCTAGCCACTGATGCCTGTATATTTTGTTTCGAGCCCTGCCCTATAGCCAGCATGGCTATTACAGAAGCTACGCCTATAATAATACCAAGCATAGTAAGGAGCACCCTTAATTTATTTTTAATTAACGAGCGGTAAGCGATCTTCAAAAGATTTACGATTCTCATGTCAGCACTTCAGATGGGTTGATAACTGGTAATTTTGATATTTCTTCTTTGGCATTTTTCCTGGTTGTAACAGCATTATTTTCAGTAATCAGCCCGTCTCTGAACATAATATTAGTTTTGGCGAACTGTGCAATATCCAATTCATGAGTCACCATTACTATAGTGATCCCTTTCTCATTCAATTGCTGGAAAATTTCCATTATCTCATAACTGGATCGGGTGTCGAGATTACCGGTGGGCTCATCGGCCATAATAACCAATGGATCATTAACCAATGAACGGGCAATAGCAACTCTTTGCTGCTGCCCGCCTGATAACTGGCTCGGAAGGTGGTTTGCCCTTTCTGCAAGGCCAACAGACTTCAGGGCATTCATAGCTTTTTCTTTGCCGTCTTTTGAATTGATACTGTTATTATAGAGCATCGGTAATTCAACATTCTCCAGGGCCGATGTTCTGGCAAGGATATTAAAAGATTGGAAAATAAAACCAATCTTTTTGTTTCTTAATTCAGCCAATTCATTCTTAGTAAGTTTCAATACATCCACTCCATCCAAAAAATATTCTCCCTTTGTAGGATAATCCAGGCAACCGAGAATATTCATGAACGTTGATTTGCCGGAACCGCTGGGGCCCATTATGGCTGCGAAGGCACCTTTTTCAATGTCGAGAGTGGCATTTTTAAGGGCAAAAAATTCTATGTCTCCCATTTTATATGCCTTTGAGAGGTTTTTTACTGATATAAGCGGCTTTTCCTGATTCATATTATCTCGTACCTCTCCTGGATGGCATTTTGGGCATGAACGGATTGTTTGCAGTTGTTGAAGCAGGCTGGGGAGTGCTGCTATTACCAATGCCTGTTACAATCTCCTCTCCTTTTTTTATATCGCCGGATATTTCGATGAATGTTCCATCAAATAAGCCTGCTGTAACCTGCTTTGGTATAAGCTCCTTGCCATTATTTATCCACACATAGCATACATCACCGGGCTTAGGTATTTCATTACCTGCAACTTTCATTGATTGAATGTTATATTTCACAGAATCACTGAGTTTCAAAGTTTTTAGATAATCATCCTGCGGCATAAAATGTATCGCATTAACAGGAACCTTAATTATGTGTTTGTGTTCAAGTACCTTTATGGTTATATTAGCTGTCAGACCTGGCAGTAATTTTAAATCGGGATTTGCGACATTAATCACTACAATATAATTGTTTACATTTTGCACTACTACCGGCTGAAGCCTTACCTGCGCTACATTTCCGTTAAATTGCTCGTATGGGTAAGCATCAACAGTAAATACTGTTTCCTGGCCCGCTTTAACCTGTCCGATATCTGCTTCATCCACATTCGCCAATACCTGCATCTGCGTAAGGTCATTAGCGATTGTGAATAGGGTAGGGGCATTAAAACTTGATATTACGGTTTGCCCTACGTCAACATTACGGGAGATAACAGTACCATTAATCGGTGCTTTTATCGTGGTGTAACGAAGGTTTGTTTTTTCATGATCCAGTGCTGCAATCTTTGAAAGTAAATCTGCCTCCGCTGATTTATAGTTACTGTATGCAAGATCATAATCAGCTTTTGCGGCTACTTTTTCCTGAAACAATGTATCCGCACGGATGAATTGTCTTTTTGAAAGTTCCACCAGTACTCTAGCTTTTTGAACTGCCGCCGCTGCATCGCGCATATTCGAATAAAGCAATGTAGTATCCAGTTTTGCAATTACCTGCCCTTTTTTTACAACCGAATTAAAGTCAACATATAACTTTGAAACTATACCGGATACCTGCGCACCCACCTGTACGGTAGTTACAGCATTAAGAGAACCGGTTGCGGTTACATTGACGGAGATATTGCCGGTATCAATAATTGCTGTTTTCCAGACGGGCGTTTTATCCTTATTCCTGGAGACAAAATACCAGGTTGTAGCACCTGCAACAACTAAAATTATGGATATGATGATAATCGCTTTTTTCATTTTCAATCAGTTATTGAATTGCCTAGATAAAAGTTTACAATTTTGGTTTTAAAAAGATACTGATATTTTGCCTGCAAGTGGGCGAGTAACGCTTTGTTATAAATGGTCTTTTCCACAAAAAAATCTGTGGTATTAATAATCCCGGCTTTGAATTTCACAGTAACATTCCGGTAGGAAAGTTCTTCTGATGCTAGTTGTTCTTTTGTCGCGATATAGTTTTTGCTTGCAGCGAGTTGGTCCGTGTAAGCGATCTCAATATTCTTCCGGAGTTGGTTTTTTACCAGCTTTTCATTCAGATTTGCAACTTGTATAGCAATTTCTGATTTTTTGATTTCGTTTTTATTAAGGAAGTTATTGAATATTGGAACTGATAAATTTAAGCTTATTCCCTGACTGAAATTGTCATTTATTTGCCTGAAAAAAGGGTAGTTTGATGAGTTTGTAATAGTTGTTGATACCGGGCCATCTACTATTTCGGATGGATTGTTTGCGAGGTAACCAATATGTTCTATGTTGGATATTGTCTGATAAGAATTCAGAGAGTAGGCGCTCGAGTAGTATGTACCTAAATTCCCGGATAAGGTGAGCTTTGGCAATAGTCCTGATCTGGATACCTTGAGCCCTGTTTCTGCGGACCTGGTTTTTATAGCTGCGCTTTTTATCTCCGGCAGGAAACTTTCTGCAATATGGTATATCTCACCCGTGGCCATAGAAATATCAGGAGAAAGTTCTTTCATATCAGGCCGCTCTATTTCAAAACCAGGTGAAACAGGGAGTTCCATCAGTTGCATTAATATCACTTTGGCAAGTTGAAGTTGGTTTTCAGCATCAACTTTTGCAGCTTTATCTGTTGCTAATTGGGCGCGCATTTGATATGAATTACTTTCCGGTAAACTACCTGCTTTTACATATTTGTCTGTATAATTGAGGTGTTCCAGGGTTGCCTCTATTTGTGCCTGTGCAATATTTATGGCTTCATATTGGAACAATACCTGCATATAAGCAGCTATGACATTCAGCATAAGATCATTCTTCAGTTTTTCAATGTCGAGATTGCCAGCTTCATAATTCAGCTTGTTTTCTTTAATCAGGTTGATATTCTTCAGGCCATTATACAAAGTGACATTACTGTTTAAAGTAAGATTATTAGTTGATGAATTCTGATTGGAATACTGGTTTGTTACCTGGTTAGTTGATTTACCGAAGTTTAATGAGTGCTGATCATTGAGGTTGAGGTTAGGCAGGAGGTTGGCTTTTGCCTGGTCGTAGTTTATTTGATTTATACCACTATTGGTGATATTTTGGTTAAGGGAGATATTTTCGCGCAATGCCTGGCTGATACAATCATTAAGCGACCATACTTTTTGCTGGGCCGATAATGATTGGTAGGTTATCAATAAAAAAATTGAAAAGAGAAGGCCTATAATCCTCTTAAAGAAATGATTTTTCATATTGTTATATAATTCCTGATCCGACCCATGTCATACTTTCAAGTTTGCTATAGAATCATGCCATCATGATTAAACAAAGGAAATGTATATAATACGTAAAAGGAATGATTCCTATCAGATATGGGCCTGATAGTTGTCAAAAAAACAATAGCAAACAATAACCATACTGTTTTCATGTGAATCAGGTTGAATTACTTTTTCAAAAGTACCAGTTGGCGTCATGTTGCCATATGATGACAATCAATAACAAGACTAATTGTAGTCAATTGACAATTATTGGAAAACACCGACATTTGATAAATAAATCAGCGTTATGAATCAACAACTGACAGTACCGGAATTACCACCTGTGCCACATTTACCAGAGATAAAACCTGCCGCCCCCGATAGGCCAAAAGAAGCGCCACATCCTGAAATTGCTCCGCGAAAAGACCCGCTTCCGTCTAAAAGCCCATCGGAAGTTCCACCAGAAAAGAAAGGTTAAATAGAAAGCTATATTGTTTTATCAGCGATTGCGATCTAATTTTACTGAAAAACAGGGAATGCAGATTGAACAACTTTTTAATGATAGAGCATTAAAGCCTAAAGAAAGGACAGAACAATTATCTAAACTTGTTTTGGGGCATCTAGTGAGGGTGGAAGCCCTCATATTGTTTGCTGGCAAAGCTAAAGACCCTGTTAAAGCAACTTGCATTGAGAGCCTTGAATTTGCCACAAAAACAGAACCTGGTATTTTGACTTCTGATGGACTTTCGTTCGTCATAAATTGCCTTGGTGAAAAAGCGCCAAGAGTAAAATGGGAATCAGCCAGGGTAATTGGAAATAGTATTCATCTTTTCCCGGATAAAATTGATGCAGCCGTCAACAAATTATTAGTTAATACTGAAGACAAAGGAACAGTGGTAAGGTGGAGCGCGGCCTATGCATTATCACAAATACTGAAGTTGAAAACGAAGATCAATGATCAGTTAATTCCTGCAGTGGAATCTATAATAGCGCGCGAAGAAAAAAACAGCATAAAGAAAATATACCTTGACGCATTGAAAAATATTAAGAAAAAATAAGTTCTAGCTTACTTTTCTTTGAAATTGCCTCTTTTTAGCTATTAAATCCGCTATGTATTATTCTTCCCTTGCAGCATAGGCACAAATGAAAAATCGCCCATATCTTCTTCTTTAACATTACCTTCCATATCTTTTGTAATGCGCAGCATTTTTTGCTTACCGTCTTCACCTACCGGGACGACCATTATTCCGCCAGGTTTTAATTGCTCCAGTAATTTTGGTGGAATAAATGGCGCACCGCAGGTAATTAATATTTTGTCAAAAGGGGCAAATGAAGGCAGTCCTTCAAAACCATCGCCATAAAACCTTTTGATATTCGCGTATTTTTTCAGGAAAAAAAATTGCCCCACATAGTCGTAGAGGGCTTTTTGACGTTCTATCGTAAATAAAGTAATGCCCATTTCTGCAAGTACGCATGCCTGGTAACCGCTGCCGGTTCCTACTTCCAATACCTTATCAAATTTCTTTAGCTCCAGCATTTGCGTTTGAAAGGCTACAGTATAGGGCTGTGATATGGTTTGCCCTGCGGTTATAGGGAATGCCCTGTCCTCATAAGCCTGGCGTTCAAATGCAGGATCAAGGAAAAAATGCCTTGGCACGGCGCCTATTGCAGCCAGCACACGCTCATCTTTAATTCCCTTGTCCTTAAGGATTTGTACAAGTTGCTTCCTTAGTCCTTTTTGCAAATAATTATCTTCTTTTGGCTTACTATGCAACATGTCCCAAAGGTAAATGTAAAGCCAGAATAAAGGGAGCTTAATTAGAAATAAAGATGCCAAAATATCTTTTGAAATTATGTGAAATTGACAAAATAAATCCTATGATATTATGCGGTTTTTTTTATCAGGGTGCCAAAAACTGCGAATTGTAAGCCAATTTAAATGTTTAAAAAAACGGAATAGAACAAGTAAGATTGCAGGATTTGTTTTGTCAACTTCAATAGTGTCATGAGCAAAATTTATCCCGGAATGTTTTTTTTAAATGATAAAAGCCAATCGTATCAAAATGCCGGCGTATCAAAATGCCGGAATCAGGATTTTCATAAACAAATTGGAAATAGATTTCAAAAAAGCTAAATTGCATCTTTAAACGCCATTAAAAGAACATTTGTTCTTTTAATGGTACGGTATATGATATTTATTACAATTGCGAAATCGGAATGTATATGAAGCTGTTTAGTTTAATCATTATTGCCATAGTTTTAAATGTATCTTTTGCCAAGGGTTCCCCTTCATTTGTTGCGAACCCGGTTGATACAGTTCTTGAAAAGGCCAAAAAATTACATGTCCTTTATTTAAGAGCAACAACAGTCAAACAACCGGATGTAAAAACAAAATTCTACGAACGGCAGTTCTTTACTGAGTTTCCAAATAATTTCAAGCTGTTTAACACATTATATGGGACAACTAAAGGTAAACCGGGATATTTAAATGAGGTAGCTGAAAAACACTTAGACTTATTCAACGGATTAACTAACATCGTTGATTCGGTATATTATAAAAAACTTATCATACTCGCTTCCGAAGGAGTTTGGGATATTGACGCGGTTAGTTATTTGCAGAACGGGCTGAAAACCAGATTCCTGAGGAACCCTGATTTGGTCATGAGTATCCTTAAAAAAATGCCGCCAAAAAAAATCAGGAACTTTTGGTATTTCTTTTTTGATTGCCTGTACCCGGAAAGGGATATACCTGATTATGTGAAAAAGGTAACCATAGAAAATGAAGCTATTTTCAAATTAATGGTTGATGCTCATGCTGCGGTTGTAAAGGCGAGAGAAAGCGATGATAATCCTATTGGTGAAAAATAATCAGGTATTGTTACAGGAAGAGGTTCTGTATAGAACCAATTCTTTTCTTCGTTAAATCAGCGTTAAACTGTATATCGCTGAATGTGGCGCTACCAATAGCTATAGTACATTTGTTAATTCATGAGGAAAGTATTTCCATTAATTGTAGTATTAATTACGCTATCTGTGGTAGGTATCCTGCTTATCCAGATGTCGTGGATAACCAATGCCATGAAGCTCAAGCATGAAGAGTTTTTGAGGGAAGTCAATAACTCTCTGAAACAAACGGCAGAGGCTATGCAAAATCAGTTCATGTCTAAACAAACGACCATCCCTATTGATAAAGCTTCGCGTAACTTTTTCCTTAAGAATAATTTTACCACATTAAGTTTCTCCAAAGAAGAGATCCATGGAATAATTGATGGAGTTTTAAGGGAAAATAATATTAAACAGCCTTATGAATTCTGCATCCTGAATATGTTCAAGAACCCTATATTTATTTCTGACGGGTTCCGCGCAGAAGACCTGCAATCCGAATATTCAATTGGCCTGGCTCCCGACGAGGATGCCATGAACCAGGAGACACTTTATATCTCCATACATGAAGATAAGAATATCGTTATCCGGCAAATGTGGTGGATAATCCTGACATCTATAATATTTACTACCATTATCGTTTCTGCATTTGTCGTCACGGTTCGTACGCTTTTCAACCAGAAAAAAATATCCGAGATAAAATCTGATTTTATCAATAACATGACTCATGAGTTGAAAACGCCGCTCGCCACTATTTCATTAGCTATTGATGCCCTTACCAATGAAAAAGTAATACATGACGCTGAAAAAGTAAAGATATACAGCAGCATGATAAAGGAGGAGAACAAACGCATGAACAAGCAGGTGGAAAAGATTCTGCAGGCCGCACGCCTTGAAAAAGAAGAAATAAAACTCAACCTTCAAAGACTTGATGCCCACATTGCAATCAATAAAGTAGCGGAGAATCTTGCCTTACAGATTCAGGAAAAAAATGGTACGCTGACACTCCGGCTTAAAGCTTCAAATCCAATGATAGAAGCTGATGAAGTACATTTTTCAAACATCATCTTTAACCTGCTGGATAATGCGATGAAATACTCCGCAAACGCCCCGCATATAGAAGTCGAAACCTTTTCTCATGGCAATGGAATGCTTTCCATAAAAGTGAAGGATAATGGTATTGGTATGGATAAAGATACCCAATCCCATATTTTCGAAAGGTTTTACCGCGCCCATACAGGCAACCTGCACAATGTAAAGGGTTTTGGACTTGGGTTAAGCTATGTGAAAGCAATCGTTGACGCCCACCAGGGAAGAATTAAAGTAGAAAGCGCACTTGGCAAGGGAAGTTCATTTACCATTACCTTACCCTTAGCTTTATCATAATTGCAATCTTTGCAGTTGGCAGTTTGCAATTGACAGTTTACAGTCCGCTGTTTCTCCACTTTCTGCTTTTGAATTACACCGCGGTACACAAACCTTTAATAACTGCGCCCAGCCTGATAGCATCATAAATCCTTGGTTCATCAGCGCCTTGCTCCTTTACAGAATGTTCGTGTGAAACAACGCATTGTTCACAGCCATTTACCGCAGATATTACCAGGCTCATCAATTCAAATAAACCCTTACCCATAGCCGGATTCATCATCACGCTCATGCGCAGCCCTGCCGGTTGTTTATTATAATATTCAACGTCATGTTTAAAATGCCTGAACCGGTAAAAAACATTGTTTACACTCATTATCGAAGCGCAGGCGTGAGTTTCACCTGTTTCTTCAGTAGTCGCGCCTTCTTTTTTTGCGAGGTTTTCAAAAGCATTAGTCAGTTCATTATGCCGCTCATTAACTGCCACGGATAATGCGAGCAGATATGCT
The DNA here is from genome assembly GCA_903887005.1 of uncultured Bacteroidota bacterium. Classification (GTDB taxonomy): domain Bacteria; phylum Bacteroidota; class Bacteroidia; order Chitinophagales; family Chitinophagaceae; genus Nemorincola. Next base: position 13,976 of record CAISOH010000181.1, read on the forward strand.
TCCTTTCGGGTAAGGTTATTACCCCCAAGCACGGAAGATACATTCAGCTTCAGGTCCTTTAAATAACGGCTGTTTGCCTGAGCAAGGCTGTTAAGGCTGCTGCTGCTATGGGCGGCATCCATACCCAGGTCATTCAATAAGTTCGCAACAGTTTCATTATTTATTGGCGTATCCATAAAATGATTTTTAGAAGGAAGTAAAAAAACGTCCTGCTAACTTAACAAAAAGTTGCCGGACGTTTCTGAAATATAATAATTGCAACAACTGCCAATTGAGAACTGTCAACTGTCAATTGCCATCTATCCCACTGCTGCCACAATTGTCTCTTCACCCTTCGACCAGTTGCATGGGCACAATTCATCTGTCTGCAACGCATCCAGCACGCGTAGCACTTCGGCCACATTACGGCCAACGCTTAGATCGTTTACACATACCCAACGCACTATGCCCTCTGGGTCTATGATGTAAGTAGCACGGTAAGCAACTCTTTCTTCAGCCGAAAGGATACCTAATTCTTCCGCAAGGCTTTTTGAAGTATCTGCTATCATAGGGAAGCGGAGGTCGCGGAGGTCTTTATGGTCTTTGCGCCATGCATGATGCACATATTCATTGTCGGTTGACGCACCCAGCAATACCGTATCGCGGTCAGTAAAATTGGTGTAATTTTTATTGAATTCCGCAATCTCTGTAGGGCAAACGAAAGTGAAATCCTTTGGCCACCAGAACATTACCGCCCATTTTCCATCAATATCCCTGTTGCTGATGTCTTTAAATTCCTTTCCTTTTTCAATAGACACAACTGATTTCTTATTGAATTCAGGGAATTTGTCTCCTACTGTAATAAAATTTTTTGCCATCTTGTTTTATTTTTAAAAAATTTATGCAGCAAATATCGGTATTATAAAACAGATACCTGTGATTCTCGTCATTGTGTTTGGCTATGAATGAATAAGAGATTTCAATTTGTAATATCGGATATTTGAAAATGTAGTTGGAAATTGGGGATTTGTAAGTTGGAGAGCAGCCGCTGAATGGTGGCCCCCTCTATGCTAAAGTTGGAAAAGGTAACTACATCTATACTTCTCTTTCTTTCTCCCGGCAGTTGCCGGTAGGGAATAAGGGAGCGATACGGTTGCTGATGAGTATGTTGAGTGTTGGGAAATAATTTTGTATAATAATAAATCTGGTACAATTGTTGTGGTATTAGATTTTGAAAATATACCATTTTGAGATTCCCATTTATTACAAAACTCATTTCTGTTGCGGCATTATTATGCTGCATGATGGTTGTATTTCATAGCTGTAAAAAGCCGATCCCATTGTTCCAAATAATAACAGCAATGATCCTTATATCAGGTATAATTTGCAAAGAATGAAGGGTAATTATCAGTGGGTTAAAGATCATCCTGATTTTTTTCAAGATCCTTATTTTTCAATTGGATTCCTAAACGATAGCACAATTTATACATGTGGCAGGCCTTTTATTTTTCTATCTGCATTCGTAACTGATTCAACTGTAATATTTGGATATGGCCCAACTATTTTCATAGACGGAAGCACATATGTTGAGTATTATTTTTATAAAAATTTAATCATATTTCACACTATGACTTACTGGTATTATAGTAGTCATTCTGGATGGGCAGATATTCGATATAGTATTCAAAATAAATAGCATTGAATAAATAATGGATACTATGATAATA
>CAISOH010000182.1 GCA_903887005.1 uncultured Bacteroidota bacterium
GCGATTATAACTTCAAACTCTTCTTTTTTATTTAAATCGAAAAATGCAGATAAAAGCTAAAATGTTAAACTTTTTAAAAAATTATTTCTAAGTTTACAGGTGAATAATTGATTGCAATGGATAAATATATTACAGAGGTGTGTTTTGGAGATAGATATAATTTACCGGTAGCTACGCAGCTTTATAATGCTAAAGCGAATAAATTTCAATCAGGCTTAAGTGATGTTGAGGCGAAATATCAAGGTTATTTATCAATGCATAAATTAAAGCTGGGTGTAGAAACCATTGATAATTTCGATAGCTGTACAATAAAATTAAAATTTTTACCTGAAGATTTAAACGAAGAGATTAAATCGGATGTGGTAGCGCTTTTTAACACCATTTGGTCTCAATAATGGCAGGTTTAAGTTCTGAAATATCTTTCAGCCCTTTTTTTTCAAGTAACTTATTAATTGCTTCCATTGGCGTACCGGCAACAATCTCAATTAGGTCATCCGGTTTACTGCCTTTATGAATAACTTTTATCATGTGCCCGCTATTTGAATATTGGTTTTGGTTTATGTTTATCATAATGATGGGTTAGATGGAATCCGGTAGCATAAGTTTAATTGTTGAAACAATCATCTGTATAATTTTCCCAAAGATTTCCTAAAGTGGCTGGGTGGATGAATGAGTTTCACTTACTTTACCATGTGAAGTATTTTACGGTCATTCAACTAATTATTTATTGTTCCCTTTTTCAGCCTGCCAATGCGCAGAATGAGAACTGGGATACTTATATGGCGAAGTTTGGAGATAAACCAGGCTCTGTGCTTGTGGATATGGGACTTATAAATGGAGCGCCTGATAAAAGGTACCCTTACCTCGTAATTACCGGCCCCCAGGCTCATAATTGTAATCAACAAGGTTTGCCTGATAAAGAGGAAATTGATGTGCAGGAGGAAATACTGGATGCTACAAACAACTTTATTACCGGTGTAACGGCTAAAGTACTTACCGGAACCTTTACCTATAATTGCGAACGGCTGAACTATTATTATGTAAAGGATACAATGAACATTCGCAATGCCATCATGCGCTTGTATAACAGGACTTATAAAAATTATAGTTACGCCATCAATATAAAATCAGACCCTGAATGGAGCACCTACAGAACATTTTTGTATCCTTCAGAAGCAACACTTAACTGGATGGAGAATAATAAAATTATTATCAAAATGATACAGCATGGTGATAGCCTCAACACACTAAGGAATATTGACTTTGACTTGTATTTCAAAACGGATTCATGCAGGAAAGCATTTGCTGAATTTGCCCGGAGTAAAAGATACAAGACAAATGAATTGCCGGAGGCGAAAAATCCAAATGCACCTTTTGAGATAATAGTTTCTACTTACAACTACATAAAAATGGATGTTATTAATTCCATTACGGAAGAGCTAAAGAAAGAAGCTAAGATGCACCATGGTTTATATAATGGATGGGTGGCAAAATAGTTTGCAGTTTGGCAATTGACAGTTTGCAATTGGCAGTTGCAAAACTGCTAACTATTTTTAAGGTGACTGCCAACTGCCTACTGCCAACTATTTTTTAGGGTGACTGCCAACTGCCGACTGCCGACTATTTTAAGGATGACTGCCAATTGCAAACTGTAAACTCAGAACTCCTGACCTACCCTATTAAATCAGGTATTTTCGGGATATTGTTCGTAAATTAAATAAGTTGTAATTTGGCATATGCAATTACAACTTCCAATATTTCCCCATTCAACAAAGATGGTTTCAGATTGCCTTGGGGTATATGAACAAGAGGCCTTGGTGCAATATATCATCAATGGGTTGCCTGCATATACCCATAAGAGTGATGACCTTAACGAGTTTCGTTTTATCACCAGCAATTTCATTGCACTTGGGCTTTGCCGTAAAGTGGATGTCCAAAAGGCTTTTCATGTGAGCATCGATAGTGTTCACCGGTGGTATTATAAATACCTTAAAGAAGGGCGGAGCGGTTTTTTTGGCAATGATGGCCGTAAGGGCTATGCGCATAAACTTACCGGCAAGCGCCATGAGCGGATACAAAGAAAGCTGGACAAAGGCCAGAGCGTATTGAGCATAGCTAAAGAAGAAGAAGTATCAGAAGGCGCTATCCGTTATGCGATAAGGCAGGGGTATTTTAAAAAAAAGATACCACCGCAATAGCCGTTGCCGATAAGTCAACAACTCCCAATGAGCGCAATGCGACCGATGCGGCAGCAGCAGCGGGCATGGGCATGGCCGTTACGCGGGTTGACGAGCGTGTATTTGCAGCCGTGGGTATGGGCGGCAATGCGCACCCTGCTTTTGGCAATCACGAGGCAGTATGTGGTGCCGGGGTTCTTTTTCTGCTTCCAGCCCTTCTGGAGCAGGGGCTGCTAAAAACTAAGGAAGTGTACCGTTTGCCGGATAACCACTACTATGGGCTGGTATCGGTTGTGCTCACCTTAGCGTTTATGGCGCTTTCGCGCATAAAAAACCCCGAACAAATCAAGCAGTGCAAGCCCGGCGAAATAGGTAAGATAATCGGGCTGGACCGTTCACCGGAAGTAAAGTGCCTACGCGATAAAATAAAATTGCTTTCTTCTCAAAAACAAGCACAACAACTCAATCGGCTGTTAGTAGATGATTGGTATGGGAACCCATCAGAAGAAAACCTGTTTCTATACATAGATGGCCACGTTCGCATTTATCATGGCAGCCAGGCAAATCTGCCTGCCAAATTTGTGTCCCGCCAGAAACTGTGCCTTAACGCCACTACAGAGTTTTGGGTCAACGACCTCAAAGGCATGCCTGTAATGATGGTCACCGGAGAACTAACCGAAAAACTGGCGCAGTCCATAGAAAACCTCATTATCCCCCAACTTCAAAAGACCAACTTGTTACCCGCTCCTGGCCAGGGAACGGGCGGCCAGCAGGTTGCTCAATGCGAGAGTGGAACACAAGACAAAAGTATAAACCCTGAACAGCAGCAAAAAACAGTGAACGAAGGAGAAGATAATCCGCAGCTTACCCTTGTCTTTGACCGGGAAGGATATGATATTCCTTTCTTTAAAAGGCTGTGGGAAAGCCACCGGATAGCCATACTTACCTATCGTAAAAATGTGCGTGATAGCTGGCCGGACGATTCCTTTGAAAGCATTGAGGTTACTGTATTGGAGGTTACTGTTAAGATGCAGATATGCGAACGGAAAGTTACCCTTGGCGGCATGGCTTTGAGGGAAATCCGGCGGTTGACCGGCAGCGGTCACCAGACCAGCATCATCACCAATAACCTGTTCATTAGTACGGCAGTTGCAGCAGGCAGGATGTTTGGCAGATGGAGCCAGGAAAATTTTTTCCGTTACATGGTAATGGACTATGATTTTGATAAAATGATAGAATATGGCGTAGAGCCGCTTAATGAAAAAAAAGAAGTAGTTAACCCAGAGTACCGCAAGCTAAACCACATGCTGAAGAAAGAAAAGGAGAAAACAGCAAGGCTGGAAGCCAAACTGTTGCGTATTGCAGAAGAAAGTCTCCAGACCGAATTAGATAAGCTGCAGCCTTTGCTGCAAAAGGAAAGCAACCTCATGGAAAAAATAAACCAATGCAGGGCGAACCAGCAACAGATGTTAACAGAGCGGGATAAACTACTACCACGTATTACACTAAAGGAAATGCCCGACAAAACCCGGTATGACCAGTTAAAACCCGAAAGTAAAATGCTGATGAACATCATCAGGATGATCTGTTACAGGGCTGAAACAGCAGTAGCTAACATACTTTCAGAGTACACAAACAATAACAACGAGAAACGAATGCTGCTAAAAAATATTATCGAAACCAATGCAGACATTGTTGAAGACCGGGAAAACAAAACATTGACTGTCACGCTTCATTCCCTTTCAGCAAACAGATTTAATGAGGCTGCGGCAAAACTTGCAGAGGTGCTAACCCAGACAGAAACCATTTTCCCAGATACCGGCTTGAAGCTAATCTTTAAAACTACCGCAACATAAACTACGAGAGGTCAGGAGTTCTGA
>CAISOH010000183.1 GCA_903887005.1 uncultured Bacteroidota bacterium
TTAACTTTCTGTTACTCTTTTGTTACCTCCCCGTTTCTAACGGAGTGCAAAGGTAGGGAGTTATTATCACACCACAAAATTGTTTTTGAAAATAAACCTTTTTTATTTTCCAGAGGTGCAAGACCGATACCTTAATGGTATCTTCTCCTGCTGAGCGGAGACGAAAACATTGCGTCTCTACAAAACCTGAACAGAGACGCACGCATTGCGTCCCTACAAAACCTGAACAGAGACGCACGCATTGCGTCCCTGCAAAACAACTTTTCTACCGCTTTTTAAAGAACTTCTTAACTACCCCGTTTTTCTTTTGGGAGTGCAAAGATAGCCATCATTCGCATCCCACCAAATCTATTTTGAGTTATTTGAGATTTTTTTTTTAAATCTCATTATTATTTTTGATAGAAACGGATTGCAAAGATATACTGGCAAAGAGTTTGAACAAATATTTACAAGCTGATTTTCGTCATAAAATAATTGATTCTGATCATGAAAATCCGCTTTTTTCGATAGAGTTATTACTCATAGTGGGAAATATGTGGCAAGAGTGACGGTTGAATAGATTTTTTGTGGTCTGTTTTGCGTGTGTTTGGGTAGCACCTACGGCGCAAAACGGCTGTTTTATTGGGTTTCTACAAACAGATAGCCACCTACGGGGCATAACATGTTATTTTGAAATTATCAGTGCCTTGATTTAGCTGATTGCAAATGCTCAGGGGATTTCTCCATTCCGTTTCGTTTCACTTCATTGCAAAATGACTGCGCTATTGAACAATAGAAGTCCAGGACGATGAACGGAGCGTCGCAACTTCAGCTACATAGTAGTAATCCAGCTAAGTGCATTAACTTCGCAACCCAAAATATGTCAACTAAAACTATAAATATATTAGCCATTGAGTCGTCTTGCGATGAAACGAGTGCTGCGGTGATACGGGATGGCAAGGTGCTGAGTAACCAGATAGCCACGCAGCAGGTGCATGAGCGGTATGGCGGGGTAGTGCCGGAACTGGCAAGCAGGGTACATATGCAAAATATAGTACCGGTAGTGGATGCAGCTATAAAGGATGCGGGGATAGACAAAAACGACATTACCGCGGTGGCGTTCACACAATCGCCGGGGCTGATAGGTAGTTTGCTGGTAGGAGCGTGTTTTGCCAAGGCATTTGCACAGGCATTGGATGTACCGCTGATAGCCGTGCATCATATGCAGGCGCATGTGCTGGCGCATTTTATAGATTCGCAGCCGGAGTTTCCGTTCCTGTGCCTGACGGTGTCGGGTGGGCATACACAAATTGTATTGTGCAGGGACTACCTGGATATGGAGGTGATCGGGGAAACTATTGATGATGCTGCGGGAGAGGCGTTTGATAAAGTAGCCAAGATGCTGGGACTACCCTATCCCGGCGGGCCATTGGTGGACAAATACGCAAATGAGGGCAATCCGCTGGCCTTCAAATTCCCGATGAGCGAAATGAAGGAATACCAGTTTAGTTTCAGTGGCATAAAAACCTCCGTACTTTACTTCCTTCAGGCACAAAAAAAGATTGACCCGGATTTTGTGGAGCACCACATGAAAGACATTTGCGCTTCGGTGCAATATACCATCATAAACATGCTGATGGGCAAACTGAAGAAAGCGGCAAAGGAACTGAACATAAAACACATAGGCATAGCAGGCGGGGTATCGGCCAACAGCGGACTGAGACGCGCGCTGAAGGAAGCCGGGGAAAAGCATGGCTGGCAAGTGTATATCCCTAAATTTGAATACTGCACAGACAATGCAGCCATGATAGGTATTACAGGATATTATAAATATTTAAAAGGCGCGTTCGCGGATTTGTCGGTGAGCCCTAGTGCGAGAGCTGTTTGGTAATGGCTCAATTGCTTAATGACTCAATGACTCAATGGCTTAATGGCTTAATTAATGCGAAAATGCGAAATAAAATAATGGCTCAATTGCTTAATGGCTCAATTAATGTGGGAATGTGAAAAATGCGACAATGTGGGCAAGCCACGGCGTCAACTTTCGACTTTTGAATTTTGAATTTTTGAATTTTGAATTTGCAATGAGTAATCAATACTTTCAATTCAAGCAATTCAGGATAGAGCAGGAAAGGTGCGCTATGAAGGTGACAACCGATGCCTGCATACAAGGCGCATGGACGCCTGTATTGCCGCATGTGAAGCGGGTGCTGGATATAGGAGCAGGAACAGGGCTGCTGGCACTAATGCTGGCACAAAGAAACCCGGATATTATTATTGATGCTATAGAATTAGACAGTGATGCGGCAGGACAAGCGAGGGAGAATATTGCAGCATCGGCATGGAAGGACAGGATACAGGTTTTGGAAGGGAATGTTTGTAATTATCCGTTCACTGAAAAATATGATCTGATTATTTCCAATCCGCCGTTTTTCAACAACAGCCTGCAAAGCGATAAGGCAAACAAGAATATGGCGCGCCATACCAACACCCTTAGTTATAAAGACCTGATACAAGTAGTAAACGATAATCTGCAAGATGACGGCTATGTATCCATATTGCTGCCATACCCGGAATACTTCATTTGGAAAGACTTGCTACAGGAAGGCGGCTGGAATGAAATTGATAAACTGGCAATCCGCCACAGACATGAAGCTGCTGTAAAGAGAATAGTAAGCTTATTTAGTAAACAGGAAATTGCAGCGGTTAAAGAGCATATACTGATCATACAGGATAGCGATGGTAATTATACCCCTGAGTTTACTGACCTGCTTTCTCCTTACTATTTGGATCTATAGGGAAATTAGTTGCTGGTTTCTTTTTGAAAACAAAGAATAAACAAATGAGCATCCAGCCTATCCAGAAGAGGTAGAAGCCGTAATGAAAATGCCAGCCCAGCAAGTGATGAGAAAAATCATTACTGAAATCGTCATAAGTAAAATACAGGCAGGCTATGGCAATCAAAAGCATAAGAATATGCAATAACCTGGCTTTAATTACTGATAACCTTTGATAGAAATAATTGTGTAAGAAAAACAACAGCAGCAATAAAATAAATACAGCAGATGCACCCTGCCACCATATTTTCAGCAGATTGTATTCTTTATGAAAAAGGGTAATGCCCACCCTGCCTATCCAGGTTGCCTCAGACATCAGGTAGCCGGATATGACAGATAAAACCGCTAATAATAACAGTAAAAGGAATGTGCGTTTCATTGGTTATTTTTTTCTTGCAGATTTTTTATCACCGGCCCTGTTTTTATTTACCGGCTTTACCTTGATATACACCAGCTTGATATTGCTTTTGTCCGTTACACGTTCGTCTATTTCGAAATTGTGGATGCTTTTAATCAGTTGTCCCAATTTCTTAAAGCCATAATTGCGTGAGTCGAAATCCGGTTCTTTTTTAAGGATCAGTTTGCCAACCTCGCCCAGGAAAGCCCAGCCGGATTCATCGGCAAGGTCACTGATACTGGAAGCTATTAACTGAATCGTTTTCTTATCGAGGTTTTTGATGGTGTTTGTTTCAGGCTGCAACTTTTCCATGTTTTCTTTAGCATCTTCCAAAGCAGTTTCAGAAAGGATTTCTATATAGATAAACTGATCACAAGCCGCAATAAAAGGAGACGGAGTTTTCTTTTGGCCCATGCCAATTACTTTAACCCCGGCTTCCCGCAGGCGCACTGCCAGCCTTGTAAAATCGCTATCACTGGAAATAATGCAAAAGCCATCCACCTTGCCGGTATAAAGGATGTCCATTGCGTCAATAATCATGGCAGAGTCCGTTGCATTTTTCCCTGTAGTGTAGCTGTATTGCTGGATAGGAGTTATAGCATGCTCCAATAAAACGCCCTTCCACCCGGAGACTGTTGGTTTTGTCCAGTCGCCATAAATGCGTTTGAAAGTAGGCGTGCCATATTTTGCTATTTCTTCCATCATTCCTTTCACATTTGCATAAGGGACATTATCCGCGTCAATCAATACAGCAAACCTGAGATCATTTAAATTCTGCATAACCTTGTTTTTTTGATCATTGGTAAAAACAACATCTAAATTATATAAAAATCAGACCATTATGCAATCGCTTCTTTAATAAACAAGCGCTGGTCAAATTCAAAAGGTTCGACAGAGACAACTTTCACCAGGTGAAAATCTTTATGAAAAGGATTCACGAGAATATTATGGTCACCATGTATTATTGCAGAAGGCACTTTCAAAGCTAAATATTTCCCCTCCGTAAAAAATCTATTGCCCAGCAACTGCGTGGATTTAACTTCCGGGAAAGACTTCCAGTCGTAAGGCAAATCTTTTATTAAAATTTCTTGTTTTTCAACCTTGTCAGGTATTTCGATGGTTATCATCAGATAGTCTTCCGGAACCACATTCAGCGGAGTATGAACCGCAATTTCGAGGGCGCACAACGCACGGGACTCCGCAGTATATAATACCGGAATACCAATGCTGTTCCAGCGTCCACCGGCAATTTCAGCGCCCTTTCCCGAAAGGTCATTCTTAAAGCGCGACCTTGTAAGACGATAAACGATCATGCCAAAACCCCGTGTTCTATCCTGGTCAATTCATTTTTCAGCAGGCCAATCCCAAAAGTATTATCTAAGAGATCTTTGGGCTTAATGCCACCAAGCGCAATGCTTTTGGCATTGAGCCAGGTATTGAATTTTTCACTGGTGCCGAAAACTTCCGACCCGCGGTTATAAAGCATAGTAATTTCAAGGATCTTCTCAGAATGAATGGGGTCAAAAGCTTTTTTTTCTTTCTTATAGCGCTGCATAGTCCTGTCAGACAAGTGTAAAAAAGCAGACCAATCATCAAGACTAAAAGGGCTTTTTTCAGTCATTTTGGTAAAGGCATTAAAAGGAATACCCTGCCTTGAAGTATTGATCAGGTACCCAACACTTGGTTCACTTACTATGGATTTGGAAGTATCTTCTTCCCCGGTATCGTAGGAATCCTTTTTCATGATTAAATATTTTCAGGACAAAGATACGAAACTTGTCTTTAATTTTGCGACAATTGTCTAAAATTATTTTAAAAGGCAGGAAACTATTACATAAACTTAACGTGAGTTCGGGGGTTAATCATAGAAAAACAATTAGTTCCAACTCTCAATAACTTGTGTTTTATATCACCCTTTCAGTTTTGCCATTTTTCATTTTCATTTTCTATAATAATGTCATCCCTATCGGGATTTTACCCTTTTGTTCGTCGAATTTCAAATAGTAAACCGTCGAATCGAAGTTAAACTTAGTCTCCTTAAGGAACTGATTCAGTACAATATTTGTTAAAAGTTGTTTGAACAAACATACGATGGGAAATAGCGTGCATATACAAACACCAGCACCAACCTAAAAAATGACAGGATGCAGGCAAAAAAAGCCCCATACTTTTTTCAAGTACAGGGCGAATGAATAATAAACTGCAAACTGCTTATTTTATTCCCAGTTTTGCTTTTACCAGGTTCGTAATATCATACTCTTCTTTCTGAAAGACCATAGCGCCACCAGCTGCTGCGTCAAAGACGAAATCATAATTTTTCTCTTTAGCAACAGCTTTTATGGCTTTATCTGCCTTTTCCAGAATAGGATTGTAAATATCCTGTTTCTTTTGCTGTAGTTTTTCCTGAGCGCTCTGCTGTGTGCTTTCTATACGGTTTTGAAGGTCCTGGATTTCTTTCATTCTCACTTCCTTCATGGCATCGGTCATTGTTTTTTCCGTAGCCTGGTATTGTTGTCCTTTGGTCTGGTATTCCTTCATCATTATATCTATCTGCTCCTGAAAAGACTTGGCATATTTGGCGAGGTCAGAATCAGCTTTTGCTTTTTCAGGCATAGCAGAAAGCAATGTTGTAGAATTAATATAGGCAATTTTCAGAGAAGATTGCGCGATAACCATATTGCCTATCAATAATCCGCAGGCGAGGAACATTATTACTTTTTTCATTATGTTTTTTTTGTGTGTTTTTTTAGTTGTGCAAAGTAAATGCCATTATTTGTTTATTCCAAGTATTTTTAAAACATCATCACTCTTATCTAATTTAGGATCAGCGTAAAACAAGGTTACTCCACCCGCTTTATCAAGTACGAGGTCAAACCCTTTTGACGATGCCATTTTCTGTACCGCATTAAATAAACGATCCTGTATAGGCTTAATATATTCCTGGCGTTTTTTAAACAGGTCGCCCTCATAACCGAAACGTTGTTTCTGAAGGTCTTTAGCCGCTTTTTCTTTTGCTACTATTTCATCCTGGCGCTTATTACGCATATCGTCAGAAAGCATAGGCTTTTCGGCCTGGTAGCCTTTATACATTTTGTCCACCTCTGCCATTTGCTTGTCAATTTCGTCCTGCCATGCTTTAGAGATATTATCAAGTTTAGTCTGCGCGTCTTTATACTCGTTCATCTTGTCGAGTAAATATTTGGAATCAATGATGCAATAGTGCTGAGCAACTGCTCCGTAAGCACATGCAATAAAAAACGATAAAATGATCAATACCTTTTTCATAAAATGAAGTTTAAACCCCAAACCCCTAAAGGGGCTTCCCCTTAATCTCTAAGTGTTTGGTTTGATTGTTTAATTAATAAAGAACATTTTTAAAGATAAATAGTATTTCTTAACGCTCAAAGTTATTCAATATTGCCTGATTACTGTTTCACCTTAAGTACCTTGCTCTTGTTTTCTAAATTATTTAATAAATCAACTTCCTGATAAAACCGCTCATTTTTTTAACCAACCTCTTAAAATTAACCAACAGCTAAATAGTTGGTTCCCCGGCACCTGTCCCGATTTTTCATCGGGAGGGGTTCAGGGGTTTTTATTCAGGCTCGAAACCTAACATAAAGTTGAATTTCGCAATGTCTTTAATTCCGGTACTGCCTGTAGCAGGGTTATACCTGTCTATCCCTATACCATAATCAAGCCCCAACAACCCGAACATAGGCAGGAATATACGAATACCTAAACCCACATCCCTGTTCAGTTTAAAAGGATTGTATTGAGAGAAGTTATCCCAGCCATTAGCCGCATCCACAAACATCAGGCCATAAATAGTAGCCGTTGGGCTAAGGGAAAACGGGTAACGGATTTCAGTCGTGTACTTGTTATAAATAGTAGCTGCGCCTGCATAAACTTCGTAACCACGCTGGCTGATGATATCTTTACCCACAAAATAAGAATACCCTGAAAGGCCATCTCCACCCACCTGGAAACGCTCAAAAGGAGAGAACCCGATGCCCTGATTATAATAACCGAGGAAGCCATATTTGGCCGCCATTCTTAAAACAAGGTTGCCATAAATGCGCTGATAGAAATCTGCGGTAAACTTGTACTTATGATATTCTATCCATTTATACTTCTGGTCAGATGATTCATTGGTATAATCGCGGCCGGTGAATGAGCTGTAAGGCGGAGTAACCTGAAAAGTAAAAGATACATTAGAGCCTTGCTTCGGATATAGCGGCTGGTCAATGGAGTTGCGGGAAAGCACAAACTTAAAGTGCAAATCATTGCTAAATCCGTCAGTAAAATTGGGCACAAGGGCATATTGTTTCAGGCGGTAATTGTTATAGAAAAGACCGTAATTAAATACAAAGTAATTATCAGGCCAGTTCAAACGCTTGCCCATTGACAGGCCACCACCAGCCATACGCAGGAATGACAAATTCGGATTGGAGCCTATAGCTGCAGCAGAGTACTTACTATATACAATATTAGCAGTTAATGCATTGGGCTTACGTCCCCCAAGCCATGGTTCGGTAAAGGCAGTGTTCAGCGAATTATAATAGGCACCGTTAGAAGCATAGCTGATAGAAAACTTCTGTCCATCGCCCACAGGAAGCGGATCCCACATTTTCGGACGGAAAATATTGCGGATAGAGAAGTTATTGAAGGTAATACCAACATTACCATAGAAGTTGACGCCGCCGCCAAAACCTGCTGAAAGTTGTAACTGGTCACTGGATTTTTCAATAACGGTATAATCAATATCCACGGTACCATCTTCAGGATGTGGCTTAGGCAGGATACCAATTTTTTCCTGGTCGAAGAAACCGAGCTGGGCAATTTCGCGTTGTGAACGGATAAGGTCTGTACGGCTGAATTTATTTCCCGGAAGCGTACGCAACTCACGTCGTATTACATGCTCATTGGTGCGTTCGTTACCTGCAATATTAATATCCCTGATAGTAGCCTGGGCGCCTTCGGTAATACGCATCTCGAAATTGATGGTATCCCCAACTATAGAAACTTCATTTGGATCTATATTAAAAAACAGGTAGCCATCATCCATATAAAGGCTGCTCACATCCTCGCCCCCTTCCGGGTTCATCTGGCGCCCCATGCGCTTTTCCAGCAGTTCCTGGTTATAGACATCGCCTTTCTTAATAGCCAGTGTTTTTGAAAGAAACTCACTTGAATATTTTGTGTTGCCTTTCCAGGTAATATCCCCGAAATAATACTTATGGCCTTCTTTTACCCTTATGTCCACATTGATATTTCCATTCTTTACAGGATATATTGTATCTGAAACGATAGAAGCATCGCGGAAGCCAAGTGTATTGTAATAGGCTACTAACGATTGTTTATCATCCTCAAATTTTTTCTGGTTATATTTTGAAGAAGCAAATAATTTGAACCTGAAATAAGGGTCCAGCGCATCGAGCGTAACAGTTGGCGACAAGAAACCATACTGGGTTAAATACTTTTTAAATGATCTTTTGGGAGACTGGTAAATATTCTGTTCGGCATCGGGGTGTAAAGTAATACGGGTGTTTTCCTTAGTTGACTTCAAAGTCCGTTTGAGGCGCGCCTCGGTAGCATTCTCTTCACCAACTATATTTACCTGGTTGATGTGCGTTTTACTTCCTTTGTCAATAACAAAAGTAAGGACGACTTTATTAATTGATGAGGAGTCATTCCTTTCAATGACTGATACCTGCACCCTTCCGAAGCCTTTATCGGTATAGAACTTTTTTATACGAACGACAGCTTCTTTTTTAGTGGCGTCCGTTACCACCTTATTGCTTACCAAAGTAAGTTTTCCCTTCAATTCCTTGGCTTCGGCAGGCTTTATATTTCTAAAATTAAACCTGCTGAGGCGTGGGCGTTCTTCTACGCCAATATTGATAAATACCTTATCTTCGATATACTTTGTAATGGTAATATCCACATTCGAGAACAGCTCCTGTTTCCACAACGCCTTTATCGCCTTTGCTATATTTTCATCATTCGGCAAATGTACTTTCTGGCCCACTGTCAGGTTTGCAACCGCTATCAGCAGATCCTGGTCGAGATATTTTGCACCGGAAACGGTAATACCGGCAAGTTCGTATTCCTTTGGTTTTGCGATTTCGTTAGCGCCCTGATTTTGCTGCCCGAACTGATTCAGCCCTTTACCGGCGCCGCCAATCTGTGACCAGGAGCTGGAAAAGCATAAAACACAAAAAAGCAATAAACTGTATTTAAAGGCGCCTTTATACATGCTGGTGTGGAGTCGTTTGAATTTGTTCACTTGTTTTGCCAAAACGGCGTTCACGCTGCTGGTAATTCAGCAACGCTTCATATAAATTGTTTTTCCTGAAATCAGGCCAATGCACATTTGTAAAATATAGCTCGGCATAGGCCAACTGGTATAATAAATAATTACTGATCCTGTATTCCCCGCTTGTTCTTATCATTAATTCCGGATCGGGGAAACCGGCAGTATATAAACTATTTTCAAAAACTTCGTAATTAATCTCTTCAGGCTTCAATTCACCCAAGGCAACTTTTTCCGCTATTTTCTTTGCTGCAAATACTATCTCCTGACGGGAACTGTAACTCAATGCAAGTATAAGATTGAGCCCGGTATTGGAAGCAGTCATTTGCATGGCCTCATTCAGTTCCTTCTGGCATATTTCAGGAAGGCTGGCGAAATCACCAATGATATGGAGCCGCACATTATTTTTCTTAAGCTCTTCTATTTCTTTTCTTATCGTATTTACAAGCAGTTCCATTAACGCGTCCACTTCGGCCTTGGGGCGGTTCCAGTTCTCCGCCGAAAAAGCATACAGGGTAAGATATTGTATCCCAATCTCTGCACTTGTATTTACTATTTCACGTACACTTACTACTCCTTCATGATGGCCATATACCCTATCCTGACCGCGCTCTTTAGCCCAACGGCCATTGCCATCCATAATAATGGCTACATGCTTAGGCAGTTTGCTACGGTCAATTAATTCCAACATATCCATGAAGATACTTTACGAAAAGTGTGCAAAGGTACAAAAATAGGCCGTAGGTATTGGTAACAAAATCTGCACAGACAGTTTAACTCGATTTTAACTGCAAAAATATTTTATTACTATATATTAATAAAGAATAAGCAAAGACGATAACTGACTGATTTTTATGTGCATCTTTTAAAAATTATCTGAAATCATTAGAGCAGGTATCGCTTTGTGAGTGATGAAGGAGTGAGGGGCTTTGGTGCATAGGTGTCCCACACCGGAAAAAGGTGTGGGACACCTTGGAGCAAAAAAGCAACAATTGAGCAAATAAATATTGTGGAAATTAAAAAGTTAAAGTTATAGGAATGAAAGTCTTTAACATTTGAAAACGTCAAAACTGCAATGTGGGTTATTGTGAAAAATGTGGAGAATGTGATGGTCCGTAGTGTCAGGTTAATGTTGTTTGTTCTATTTTGTTTGTATAATATTATGATAAAATTAATCTCACATTTTTCCTAAAAAAATTAAAATGCGGCAATGTAAAAAATAAGTAATTGATTTTCAGTTGTTTGTAATTTTTCAATATCACATCATTATCACATTGTTGGAATGCGCAATGGCTTAATGGCTCAATGGCTTAATTAATGTGATAATGTGAAAAATGTGGAGAATATGATAGTCCGTAGTTTCAAGGTTGATGTTATTTGGTCTATTTATATAATATTATAATTAAAATTAATTTCACATTTTCCTGTAAAAAACAAA
>CAISOH010000184.1 GCA_903887005.1 uncultured Bacteroidota bacterium
AAATTGTGCATTGTTTAATATGCAAGACTTTGCGGCCTTGATTTTATAATTTACTTATTATCAATTCATTAGTCTTGGCGGCTTTGCGCCTTTGCGAGAAACCTATTTTGCACATTTATATCCGGTGTGAAGTATAAATAACATTCATTTAAGCTTTACTTTAACCAATTTCCTTCGCCGCACCACATACAAATTCACTACAAGCGACATCAGCAAAAACATTGCTACTAACTGGTGCAACTCTGCAAGCATTTCAAATGTTCCGAATTTGCCAAATACAATTAACGGAGCGCATAATACAGTAATAATACCTATAATTACTTGTAACAAAACTAACAGCAAAGGCCACCACCTTGTATTGCTTAAAATACTGGTTATATTTTCCTTCGCTATATGGCTGACTTTTACAAACCAGGTTATCAGCACAACAAGCAAAATATAGGCTAACCCACGATGTATAAAATGTACATTTATAGTGTTGTTAATAAAGCTTCCATTCATTAATCCATCCGGTATCCACATACCATTGATTGTGGGCCAGGTTGGTGCGGTCAGGGCAGCCTTTAGCCCCGCCATAAAAGCCCCGTATGTGAGTTGGACAAATAATAAAATAATGATAAGAAGCGTATAGCTATGTTGGGTTTGATTCACAATTCTTTTTTCGTCCGGTATCAGTAATTTCAATGCAAACCACAAAGTGTAACAGGCAAGTATCATTGCAGAGACAAAATGCAGGGCAAGCTTAATATGGTCAACATAAAGATGAGAATCATTCAGTCCGCTGACAACCATTACCCAGCCTATTAATCCTTGAAGGCCTCCTAACAGGAACAGCACGATAAAAGGCTTTATCATCTGCCGGTCGAAATATTTTTTTATAAGGAAATATGCAAACCCAGCCACAAAAACAATACCCAGCATCCTTGCCCAAAACCTGTGCAGCCATTCCCAGAAAAAAATAGATTTAAAGTCGGCAAGGGTATAGCCGCTGTTCATAAATTTGAACTGACCAATTTGTTTATATCCGTTAAAAGCATCCTCCCATTGTTTATTATTCAGTGGTGGCAGAATGCCGAACAAAGGATTCCATTTAGTAATAGACAGCCCGGATCCGGTAAGCCTCGTTACGCCGCCAAGCAGTGTTTGTACAACTATCATGATGACACCGGCCAGTAACCACCATGCAACGGCCCTTTTTTTCATATGCTCCTCCAAAACCGTCAATTTTGGAGCAAAAATAGTTTATGTAAATACAAGAATGCATAATAAAATTATTATTGCAGATTAAATGGCAAATCGAATTAAGTATGCATAATGTTTTCTACATAATTGCATATTATTAAAAATAAATTGAGGAATAAATTCCTCAACATATTGTACAGGTTAAGCGATGTTTATATATTTGCATCGTAAACATAATAAATATCCTCTTTTTTATTGGAGTTATAAATATTATAATTTTATTTCTAAATACCGGAAATAAAGGGTTTTACAGTTTTATATCGATAGAATACGAAAATTGAATAAATATTATTATCTAGGTGTTATCAAAACGACTAAATTGTGGTCTGATTATTGATAATAAATACATTGAGGTCTTTTTACCTTTTTATTTTTTTTACTTCAAAACATAAATTTATTTATGAGAAAGGCAGACATTGTTGGAAGTATTGCTGAAAAAACAGGAATCCCAAAAGTAGATATCCTGGTTGCATTGGAAACATTCTTTAAAGAAGTTAAAACATCGCTGATTGAAGGGGAGCCTGTATTTGTACGTGGGTTTGGCAGTTTTATTCTTAAAAAGCGCGCTGCAAAAATCGGCCGTAATATTAAGAAGAATGTTGCCGTAGAGATACCGGAACATTTTATTCCTGCATTTAAACCTGCCAAGGAATTTGTTCAGGCGGTGAAGGATTCAAAGCATGAACTGACAGAACATAATGATTCTGACCTCATTGAGCATGATTTGATTAAGAAATGATAGCACGTGTGTTTTCGCTACCTTTGCAACGAAAAATTTAATTCCTTGCGGATATCACACTATATCACACTTGCGATAGCAATAGCATTAATCGCTCTTTTATACTGGGGAGGCAATACAGTTCCCCCGCTCAAACAGCCGGTTGCAGATATGCAACGGCCTTCTTCGGGTGGCGCAGTATCCCAGGTCTCTAACATCGTGAAGACCGCCTCTTTTGACTCAATAATTACCGAATCAAAAAAGCAGCTCCCAAAAGCAGTTGCAGATACGGTAAATACCATTGAAAATGAACTTGCAGCCATGCGTGACTCTTCACGTATGGCTTCTGTTTTATTAAGCCTTTCTGACTTGTGGCAGCGGAATAATATCCTGCCTTTGGCGGCTTATTATAAAGGAAAAGCAGGTAAATTGGAAAATTCAGAAAAAAACCTCACCTTTGCAGCCCAATTGTTTTTGCAGCTGATGGAGAATGAGCGTTCTGCATCAATGCAGAAGTGGGAAGCGATAGAGGCGGCAGGTTGCCTGGAGCAGTCTTTACAGATTAATCCAAACAATGAAGATACAAAGCTGGCGCTTGCTACAAGCTATATTGAAGGTACCGGTGAACCAATGAAAGGAGTTCAGATACTTCTTGCAATAACCCGTGAAAAACCTGAAGATGTACCTGCTAATATGCTGCTTGGAAAGATGTCAATACAATCCGGGCAATTTGATAAAGCAGTAGTGCGTTTTGAAACAATATTGAAAAAAGAGCCGGCAAATACCGAAGCAATGTATTTTTTGGCCCAGGCTTATGAGGGGAAAGGAGACAAACAAAAGGCAATTGAACTGCTTGAAAAGTGCAAACGGATAGTAAATAAGCCGGAATTCAGCAGGGATATTGACCAACATATAAATTTATTAAAGTAACATTGTAAAATAACTCATATTATGCCTTGTGGTAAAAAGAGAAAACGACATAAAATAGCCACTCACAAACGTAAAAAACGTCTGAGAAAGAACCGTCATAAGAAGAATAAGTAGGCTATTAACCACTGCTTCCTCACAAACGCTGCCGTTAAATCTACCACATCATCTGCCTGCGCGTATGCCCAGGCAGGAGATGTGTGGGTTTTATTATTACAGCCTAAAGGCCTCGCTGATATTATGGGGGCGATTCAACCGGAGCGGAACTGGTAAAGACGAATGAACAAAGAACTTATTATTAATGCATCAGGCGAAGGTGTGGAGATAGCCTTATTGGAAGATAAGAAGCTGGTCGAACTACATTATGAGCGTGGGCAGGGACAATTTGCAGTAGGTGATCTGTACCTCGGCAAAGTGAAAAAGCTAATGCAGGGGCTCAATGCGGTATTTGTTGACGTGGGATATGAGAAAGATGCATTCCTCCACTATACAGACCTTAGCCCTTATTTGCGATCATTAGTCAAATTCAGTAAGCAATCAGTAGAAGGCAACACTTCCTGGGGCAATGATTTTGGAAAATTCAAAAACGAACCTGAAATTCTCAAATCGGGCAAGATAACGGAAGTTTTCACCGGCAAGCCCGAAATACTCGTACAGATTTTAAAGGAGCCTATTTCTTCCAAGGGCCCGAGGCTTAGCTGCGAAATATCCTTACCGGGACGTTTTGTGGTTGTCACTCCTTTTAATGATGTAGTTGCCATTTCGCGAAAAATACATTCCTCTGAAGAACGGAAACGGCTGCAACGCATAGTTGAAAGTATAAAGCCAAAGAATTTTGGAGTGATTGTGCGCACGGCGGCGGAGGGTAAAGAGACTGCTGAATTGCATGCGGACATACTGGAACTGGAAAAGTTGTGGAAGAACCTGCAGCAAAACCTGAAAGGGGCCAAAGCTCCGCAGATGGTACTCAGCGAGCAGGACAAAACCACATCCATTCTCCGCGATTTGCTGACCGATAGTTTTCAGCGGGTAGTGGTGAATGATAAAAAGTTATTAGCAGTGGCAAAAGAATATATTACTAAGGTATCTCCCGGACAGGAAGATATTGTAAGCCTGCATAATAACGCCCAACCTATTTTCGATACATTCGGCGTTACCAAGCAGGTGAAGGGCGCTTTTGGGAAAACAGTAAACCTCAACAGTGGTGCGTATCTGATCATAGAGCATACAGAAGCGCTGCATGTGATAGACGTGAACAGCGGCACCCGCAGCGCCGAGGCCGGACAGGAACAAAATGCGCTCGCTACCAACCTGGAGGCCGCACAGGAAATCGTAAGGCAAATGCGCCTTCGCGACCTGGGCGGTATCATCATCATTGATTTCATAGACATGCGGCTGCCGGAAAATAAGAAGCAGCTATATGAGGCTATGGAAGAACTGATGACCAATGACCGGGCGCGCCATACCATACTTCCGTTATCCAAGTTCGGACTGATGCAGGTGACACGCCAGCGCCTGCGTCCGGAATTGAATATTTCCACGGCTGAAGTTTGCCCCACCTGTAAGGGTACTGGACTAATAGGCCCATCTATGCTGTTGGGCGATGATATAGAAAAAGACCTGAAATACATAGTGAACCAAGGCATTCGCCACCTGACATTACATGTGAACCCGATACTGGAAGCATACCTTACCAAGGGCAGTTTCTTCAAACCATCTATTGTGAAAAAGTGGGATAAGGCGCATAAAGTGAAGGTGAAAGTAGTGGCTGACAATAACTCCCCGCTTACTGAATATAACTTCTATGACGCAAAGACGGACGACTTGATTAAGTTATAGACACCCTTTACTTCATTGACAAAAGATATTTGCCGGATCACTTAGTGGTCCGGTATTTTTTTGTAACATACCATAATTGTTTTTTTTGTGATATTGAAAGCACTTTGCAAAAACAGGTAGGGTAATATGGGTATAGCTGTTTCTTATTCACTCACCTTACGCAGATAAATGTTTAAATATGTCGTAATTTAGCGTTATAAAATTAATAAATGTGGAAAACTTTATTGATTTATACACTGATTATTTAATTTGCTCCTTTGGACCAGCAACAGCAACTGGCTTGTCACA
>CAISOH010000185.1 GCA_903887005.1 uncultured Bacteroidota bacterium
CATTTCATAGCCCAGCATCCATAATAAAGTACCGAATAATAAAACGACAATAATTATTAAAATAGTAATAGCAAAACTACGGGGCCAACCTTTAGATTCCAGCCATCTACATACCGGATACATTACTACAGCTAAAAGCAGTCCAAAAAAAAGCGGAATAAATAATACTCTCCCAAAGTAAAGGAGTAAAACAAGTATTAATGTGGCCTGCAGATACTTAACTGCCACAGAAAGCGAAAAATTACGATCTTCCTTTTGCATTGAAATAATATTTCTAAAAAATCAACAGGGATGAATTAAAAAGGCAATTCATCTCCTTTTAGTCATCATCTTCACTTCCTCCGTCATGTTCCTTTTCGGAATGTGAATTATACTCTCCCGATTCATGCTCATAACCGCTTTTATGGCAGGAAATACAGTTGCTGATATTATACATCCCGTGTTCGCTATGTTCACTGATAATGTCTCTTTCGGAATGTTCATGGCAGCCATAACAGGTATAAACGCTGTAATTATCGCTCTTATGGCAGGTATTGCACGACGCATTGTGATGTTCGTCAAGTTGAAAATATGCCGAATGATTGAATGTTGATGGTTTCCATTGGTTTGTGGTGTGGCATTTTGTACAATTATCCTTAAATGATTTATGATAGGACGCTTCCGGCAAATGGTGGCAGGAAATACAATTGTTTCTATCTGCAGCCGGGATCATTTCATGATTAAATACTCCGCCGGATTTCCATCCCCTGGTGTTGTGGCAATTGATACAGGCGCCTGACAATTGTTTATGAATATTATCTCTGGGTGCCGGGTGACAGGAAACACAATTATTTTTATCTACCCCTTCAATCATATCATGATTAAACACAGCGCCTGACTTCCATCCATTAGTTTTATGGCAATTGATACAGGAACCTGACAATTGTTTATGAATTTTATCAGCAGGTTTAGTATGGCAATTCCGGCAATTACCGCTCTCTGTTCCCGGCAATAAATTATGATCAAATCCCCGTAAAGAAAAGTCTGGATTAACTCCCTTATGATCTGTATGGCACAAGGTGCATTTTTGGTTTTTCAGGTTTTGATGAAATAAAATTTTCTTCCTCTTTCCAATGGTATCATTACTGGTAGCTGTATCCTTGCCAATATCTGAAAGTTTATGACAAGCTATACATTTTTGTGTTTCTATTCCCCAAAATGGTTTATGGCACGAATAGCATTTATCTTTAAGGTCCTGGTGTCCTTTTACAAGTTCACCCGGATTCAACATCCTATAAGGATAGGTTGCTATCAGCCATGCACACAAAACAATTATCACTAAGGCAATTATCTTTTTCATTTACTAAACATTACAATGGTGAAAATGTGAATCAATGACAGAATACCCAATACCAACGTCACAGGCAGATGAACTGTTCTCCACTTTTTCATTAGATCAACAACAACCGAATCGAAAAAAAGCTGGTTATCGGCTTCTTCTTTACTAATACCTTTTTTTATCAATTCCTGTTTCTTTTCTTTCAGCGTCTCATTTGCTTTCTTTAAAATAAATTTTCCTATCAAACCGGATGCAACCGATATTAATAACATTAAAATTGCAAGCCAGGGTAGCAGTGCATTGAAATGAATGCCTGCGTGAACAAGGATCATAACGGCGCCTGCCCAGGAGAGATATTCATGTAAAGCCAGAAGTTGTTTGGGAGTACCTGATTTAATTATCTGTCGCTTTCTTAATGAATAAACAAAAGAGATAATAATAATAAACGTACCCAAATATCCCAGATAGCGTCCCACTGAAATTAACTGATAGCGGTGAAGAAAATAATCAATGACTATAGCCGTGACTATTAACAAAGCGTACCATTGAAAAAAAGGTAAAACGTATTTGGTAAATATGCTATTTTTCATATTCTTTCCAAAGCTCAGAATATACCCTTTCAGTTACAATGACTACCGTCAGTCCAATTTTATTATTAACAACTAATGCAGATCAACCAATTTTTGCATTATTCAACCTTACAGAAGCCCTTTTATTTAATAAATACTTTCGTGTTTCAAGGATTAACAGAATAAGGGCTGCACCTGTAACCGATGAAATAAAATGTTTATAACCAGGGAATTGAAAACTGAAAATGTGTTGTAACGAAGGGACGGAAATAATTGCAAATAACATAATGATGGCTGCCAGCAAAATCAGATTAACTGCATGATTTTCTGTAATTACAGAAGTAAAGCTTCTTGTTTTGGAAAGATTGGTAAGTATCAGAAAAATATTTCCAATAATCAGGGAAGAAAACGCAATAGCCCTCACTTCACCATCGCTGTGCCCCTCAAAAATGGAGATAAAATAAACAACAATAACCATTATTAGCAGCAACAAACCTTCTATAATACTAAAGACTATTTTTTTCCCTCCGAAAAATTGTTCCTCCGGATTTCGGGGAGGGCGATTCATAATACCTTTCTCCTCCTGTTCTGATTCAAAAGCTATAGAACAAACCGGGTCAATGATCAGTTCCAGGAATACAATATGCAATGGCATTAGTAATAGAGGAATGGAAGGAAATAATGCCGGCATTAATGAAAGTCCTATGATGGGGATATGGATCGCAAGTATGTAGGACATAGCTTTTTGCAGGTTATCAAAAATTCTTCTTCCAGAACGGATGGCAGATACGATGGAAGCAAAATTATCATCCAGTAATACAAGGGATGAAGCTTCCCTTGCAACATCAGTTCCTTTGTTGCCCATCGCTATTCCAATATTTGCAGCCTTCAGTGCAGGGGCGTCATTCACTCCATCTCCTGTCATTGCCACTATCTCGTTATTTGCTTTCAGGGCCTTGACAATACGGAGCTTTTGTTCAGGAATTACACGGGCAAAAACATTTATCTTATGTATTCTGTCCTGTAATTCTTCATCGCTAATTTTCTTCAACTCCTCGCCGGTAATAATTTCTTTTCCGGGATCCAGGCCTATTTGTATGGCAATGCTTTTTGCTGTCGCCGGGAAGTCACCGGTTATCATAATTACTTTTATTCCGGCTTCATTGCATTCTTTTATTGCCTGCGGCACTTCCGGCCGGATAGGATCTTCCAGCCCGATAAGGCCAAGGAAATTAAAATCAAAACCATGCTGCTTCTCAGGTAGCTGATCGTTTTGAAACAAGGCATTGGCAACAGCAATTACCCTGTATCCCTGCTCTCCCATTTGCTGAACGACTGATAAATGCTTTGCTGTTTCCTGCTCATTCATTTTACATAAAGTGAAAATGGCTTCAGGCGCCCCTTTGGCCGAAACAGAAACGGAATTATCCGGAACACTTTCCACAACCCGTGTCATGGCAAGTAATTCCCGGCTCAAAGGATATTCTATAATGAGTTTATAGTCATCCGCATTTTTCAAAAAAAGTTTTTTAAAAACAACGCTGATAGCCTTTTCCATTGGGTCAATCGCGTTTTTTTGAGATGCCCTGCTGGCAGCCGTAACTAAATCCATAACCTGGTTTTGCTTTTCATGAAAAATATTTTTCTGAAATACTTCGATGCCATTATACAAGGCACCGACTTCCATTTTATTCTGTGTGATGGTCCCGGTTTTGTCACTGCATAAAACAGTAGATGAGCCAAGTGTTTCAATAGCAGAGGGTCTCCTGGTTAATACATTTTTCCTTGACAATCTCCAGGCGCCCAATGCCAGAAACAAGGTAAGCACAACCGGAAATTCTTCAGGCAAGATAGACATTGCAGCAGCAAGACCATTCAGTAATGACTGGATAAAATTGCCTCTTGTGAAATAATATGCAACTACAACTCCGATACTGGCAACACCACCAATAATGAACAGTGTTCTTATCAGCACCTTCATTTCCTTCTGTAACCGGGTTTCGTCCTGTTCTATATTTTGTAAAGACGTTCCGATTTTACCAAACTGGGTTTTTATGCCCGTTGCAGTAACTTTTGCTAATCCTTTCCCCTGCACAATAAGTGTTCCGCTAAATACAAGTCCATGTGTATCCGGTAATCCGGTATGCACACTTTTCGTTACTGCTATTGATTCACCTGTCAGAAGAGATTCATCAATGGTGAGGTTTACCGTGTCCAATACTTCACCATCGGCAGCTATCCGGTCTCCTTCATTTAATATAATGATATCATCCGGCACAACTTCCCGCCCCGGGATCCTTGTTTCCTTTCCATCACGCATAACTAAAGCCCTGGGTGAGGAAAGATTCCGGAGCGCCTCTAATGATTTTTCCGTTTTTTGGTATTGGTAAAATGTGATGAAGATTAAGATCAGTATAGTAGAGAGCAGCACGCTTCCTTCCCGGTAATCGCCTAATATCATATAAAGGACCCCGCAACAGATCAATAAAATAAACATTGGCTCCTTCATGACTTCCAAAGCAATCCGCCAGATATTTTTTGGTTTTGCAGATGGTAATTCATTAAAGCCATGTTTTTTTAATCGCTCTTTAACTTCTATATCATTTAATCCTTCAATCATAGATTATGCATAAAATGCCAATTTACATTGAAAGCAGTATGTCTGTACAGTTTTGTATCATGCCAGCTGGTGATATTGATCATTTAGAGCAAAACAGCATAGAGATCATTGTTGCGGACTATTAATATATCAGTGACTGCAGTCATCGCGAAAGGAAATAACCTTGCAATCATTCTTATTCTATCACCTGCAAAAGACAAGGACATTGCATTTCTAAAAAAGACAGGAAAAGTATGGAATTGGATGCTAGTCTGGGAATGCGCCAAATATTGGTTACGTATGTCCTATAAATTGATGGCAGATTTTTAACTTATCCTCCTCCTCTTAAAGTCCATCAGGATCCACATACCGGAGCATTGATATGGTTTCAATTATATGCCAGCATGTCTTGCAGCATAAAGTTTATGCGAAACATAAACCTGCTTCTAAAGAAAAAGGGGAATTTTTTGTGCGCTTTAACCCATCTCGATCAACGGACTGATGTTATATTAAGCAGAAAGCTTATAAGCCGGTGCAGAGAGCTGGGTAAGGGCTTTTTCAATATGATTTTTTACCACACGGTTGCGTGATATCGCGAATGTAGCGCTCAATAGCGTATGCAAATCCACACGGATAGGGTTCTCTAAAATTTTCAGCGCTTTGTTTTTGCTGAAGTAGGTTATGGCTCTCTTGTTCATTAGGTTTTGATTTTATTATTGTAGTACAAAAGTTGTGCCAGACCCTTTTTTATTTCAATAACTTTTCCTTATGGACACATAAATTTCCACTTTTGGCGATCTGTTCTTTTTATGTTGCAGAGGATGATATTAATCCAGAGTTAAAATTCAGGAGCGGGAATAAATGTCTTTCATAAAATAACAATAAGGGCTCATTTATCAATTATTCTCTTTCTTCGCGAATGCTTTCAAGATATAGATCTTCCACCTTTTTGCGCGCCCATGGTGTGGTCCGGAGAAATTTCAGGCTTGATTTGATGCTTGGGTTTTCATAGAAACAATTGATGTGGATACGTTCATTCATTTCTTCCCAGCCATATTGTGCCACAAGTTGATTGAGTATCATCTCCAGGGTTATACCATGTAAAGGATTGTTGGGTTGGGCTGGCATTATTTGTTGTTTCTCTTTAACGCACGTTTGGCAAATCCTATCAGTTCCTCGGGCCGAAGGAAGCCAACTGACTCATTCAATAGGTTGCCATTCTCATCCAATATGTATAGTGATGGATAACCCTCGACACGGAATTTGTTGGCCAACATAACGCCATCACCTTTTTCCCCATCGAAGGAGGTGCTTACAAAATTCGCGTTGAAGTAGTCTGCCACATCTTTATCAGGGAAGGTTTCTCTTTTCAGCATCTTGCACGGCCCGCACCACGAGGCGTATATATCCAGAAAGATAGGTTTATGCTCCGCTTTAGCTTTAGCCAGAACTTCCTGCCAGCTTTTATCATAGAAATTTATGCCATCACCTTTTGGGGGCGCGCAACGCGCTGCCATTATCATCACAACAAGCAAAATGGGTACCAGAAAAAATAGTCTCTTCATTTTCAGGATATCTTAAGAATTAAAATTACGGCATTAATTCTGGAAATGAATTAAAGGGTATAGCGTAATTTACTATTTGTGTTTATTTTAACGGATTATCCCCATCTGCCGCATAAGTATGGTGGCGTTATTGGAAGTGGAGCCACCGGGCTTCAGGAGGAAATCGAATGCAAGGCCACCGGCTTCCACTTTACTTTCAAAATGGTAATTACTGACCTTGCCTGCATGATTGGTTTCCATATCGCACAGGCCTGTATCGTGTGTAGCTACAATGCCTATGGCGTTATAGGTAAGCAGGGTTTCTACTATAGCGCGTGTACCTTGCTGCTTATCTGTGGAGTTGGTGCCGCGCAATGGTTCATCGAGCAGTACAAGGTAGGGCTGCTTTGATGCGCTTACTTTATCCATGATGGTTTTGATACGGTTCAGCTCGGCGCGGAAGTAAGAAATATCTTCCTGTACCGAATCAGTGATGCGCATGGATGTATATAGTTCCAGCAATGGCAGCGACACCTCTTTTGCAGGTAATGGCAGGCCGGTATTTGTAAGTACATTACTTACTCCTATGGTGCGTATAAAAGTACTCTTGCCTGTCATATTTGCCCCGGTAAGCAGGTAGAACTGTTCTTTACTGCCAAGGTTGAAGTCATTACCCACGGCAGTCTTCGGTGATAATAAAGGATGCCGCAGGTCTTTTGCAGATAATTCACTGCCGGATGCAGTGATATTGGCATAAACATTATCAGGGTGATTATAAGCGTAAACGGCGCAGCTTACATACACATCCATTGATGTCATGGCGTCTATGGCGGTCAATAAAGTGTCTTTATATTTTTTCCTCCATGCTTCCAGTTTTAAGAGGCAGTAAAAGTCGAACAGGAAGAAGGTATTCATCAAAGGGCCGGTCATGCCATTGCTGCGGCTGTCAAAAAGGTGAACTATTTTTTTAAAACCGCTGATGTTTCCGAGTGATTTTTTTGCATTCGCGCCCGTTTCCTGCAACCATGCTGACCTGAATTCATGTGCGGCGGTTTGTTTCAGCAGGCTTTCGTATTTGTCTATGAATTGGGCGCTGTTACCCATCTGTTGCGCTGCCAGTTTTATGTTCTTTTGAAAGCTGCCTAATAATATCCAGTTGGCTATTATAACCAAACTTAATCCGGGATACAAACCGCCTGTAATTACAGACCACACAATACATATTAATGATAATACCGGCATCAACACCGCGGCTACCCGAACAACCGTATTGTTAATGAACATGTCTTTCTCCTGCAACCATCGAGTAAGATATGCCTGGTCTTTAGGGCCTTCCTCGATTGCAGCGCCTGCTACCCTGAAGTTTTGTAATAATTCCGGTTGAGCGCTCAGTTCTTTGATTATCTCCTGCCGGTTGGTGATATCTTCTTTCCTCAATGTAAGTGATGAAAGTTTACCTGCCAGTAAGGCTGCCCCGTCAACAGTAACGGCGCGGCACAGCATCTGGTATATTGACCCCTTCCCGAAAATGTCAAGGTCGTATGAATACGGATGCGTAGTGTCAATATAAGCTGCCCCATCCGGAAAGGCATTGTTATTCCCTTCCAGCGCCTGTAGTTCATTTTCTAATATTGTCAGGTGCAATTGCAGCATTTGCCTTTTGTCCGTCAGTCTGTTGTGCATTCGGACCAGGTAAAGAAACAAGGCAGCGAGCATACCTGCCAGCCACCAATGCCAGCTTTCCACACCCCGGAAAGCCCATACCCCGGCGGCAATAGTGCATAATGCGGCCCATAGCCGCAGCATAGCTACCAGGTTACTATCTTTTATAGCTTTGGCAAGAAGTTGGCTGAATTGCTCTTTTTGTTGGTTGTAATACGCTGAAGGTGGTAACATAACAGGGCGGCAAGCTACGAAATAAAAACAAATTGAAAATGATCGTCAGCCGGAGCTGGCATCTCCAAACGATGACATTAAATTCTGTAACTATGGAGTTACATATATATTTGCAGGGTTATTTTAACTGCTGATTGAAAGATACAACGTCAAAAAAATGAAACGGACAATTCGCATAAAACGCTGGTTACCCTATAATACAGAGGATGTCTGGAACGCGGTTACCAATGCAAAAATGCTTGGCAGCTGGTTTATGGAAAATGATCTTGAACCGGTAATTAACCACGAATTTACTTTTCGCAAACCTCCCCAGCGCGGCTGGGACGGTATGACTTATTGCAAGGTCATAGCCGTTGAGCCCATGCGGTATATTGCATTTACTTACCGTGGCAAAGCCAGTGGAGAAAAAACGCTTGCATGTGCAGGCATACAATCTGAAACAGCGAACAAATCCGTAAAAGGCATTTTTACGGAATTAGATACTGTTCTAAGTTTCACACTTACCGGGGATGGTAATGGTACCTCGCTGTTATTGGAACATTCCGGCTATAAAGGGTTAAAATTGGTTATTGTGAGTTTCGTAATGGGTATGGGGTGGAAAAAACTGATGAAGAAATTAGCAGCAGTTTTAGAAAAAGGAAATAATTAAGACTCAAATATTATACTTGCAACATCATAAAATTGTGCATTATTTAATATGCAGGACTTTGCGGCCTTGATTTTATAATTTACTTATTATCAATTCATTATCCTTGGCGGCTTTGCGCCTTTGCGAGAAACCTCTTTGCACATTTTTATCCGGTGTGAAGTATAA
>CAISOH010000186.1 GCA_903887005.1 uncultured Bacteroidota bacterium
CTTGTTTTTGAGTATTTTTTGAGAAGGAACTTACCAGTACTTTTAGCGAATAAAAATATGGTGTAAAAAAAATTGAAAATGTGATAGTTATTTATTTCAGAAATAATTATCGAAAAAATATTCATTTTTTATAAAAATTAAAATTTAACGAGCATCTC
The DNA here is from genome assembly GCA_903887005.1 of uncultured Bacteroidota bacterium. Classification (GTDB taxonomy): domain Bacteria; phylum Bacteroidota; class Bacteroidia; order Chitinophagales; family Chitinophagaceae; genus Nemorincola. The sequence continues at coordinate 159 of CAISOH010000186.1, forward strand.
ACACCAATTAAATTCAATGCTTATGGCTATATAAATCTCTTTTAATAAGTACCAATTTACCTGCTATTTTTTTAACTGACCGAGAATTTTCAATTACGGATTCTAACACATAATAAAAGACCTTTAAAACTTTTTTAAATCAACTAAAATGAAAAACAAATTTATCTTTTTTGCACTTTGGTGCATTTGCGCTAGTTGCCTTTTCGGTATCAATTCAAGCGCGCAATGTATTATATCGCCATCTACCTCAACTTTATGCAGTTATGGTACAGTTACATTAACTATAACTACAACTCCTGGCAGCACTGAAAACTGGACTAGCGATAATACCGCTATTGCAACAGTAAGCTCTGCCGGAATAGGCCTTGCAACCGTTTCAGTCAGTGCAGGCGCTATTAATGGAATAGCTACTATTTCTTATGATACTGGCACGGGCGTCATATGCACAGCATCAGTTTTGTTTGGCCCGTTTGCAGGCGTAGTGTCCGGTCCAGGCCATGTATGTGCAGGTAGCACAATCAACATGACTGACAACGGTGAACCAGGTGGTACCTGGAGCAGTGGTAACACTGCAATCGCTACAGTAAACTCAAGTACTGGGGTTGTAACTGGCGTAGCCCAAGGAGGGCCTGTCACGATCGTTTATACTGTTCCAAGTTGCGGACCCGCAACAGCATTTGCAGGTGTAATTGTTGACGGACCTGTAACACCACATATAGCCACTCCGGGTGGTACGAGCCTTTGTACCGGCGGGGCGCATATTACTTTGAGCGGAACGCCTTCTTTGGGAATGTGGAACAGCAGCAATCCTTCGGTAGCTACAGTTTCGGGAGGGACTGTTACCAGTGGTATGATGGGAGGCACTACAACTATTAGCTACACAATTACCAATACCTGCAATGTATATAGGACTACTACGGTAGTAAGCGTGAACCCATATCCAGGTGTCATAACGGGACCCGGCACCAATGCTGTATGTGTTGGTTTAACCCTTGCATTAAGCACAACGGGGGCAACTGGTGGTGGCTGGACAAGCAGTAATTCAGGGATAGCTGATGTTGACATCAGCACAGGAGTCGTAACAGGCATGGGCGCGGGAACCGCGACTATAAGTTATGCAGTTGTGACTTCGTGTGGAACAGGTTATGCTTTTTTCCCAGTTGAAGTTGACGACAGACGTTCTTTCATATACGGCCCTTCGGCGGTATGTAGCCTTTCCGTAGTAACATTAACCGGTTTTTCTCCGGGCGGAACCTGGAGCAGCAGTAATACAAGTATAGCTGACGTTGACGCTTCGGGAAATGTTACTGGTATGGGGGCCGGTACAGCTACCATCAGTTATGCGGCCAGCAATAGCTGCTCTGGTGGACCATTTATTGCGAGCGTGCCGATGGAAGTAGATATAAGCCCTAATGCAGGCTCTGTAACCTATACTAATTCAGTAGTATGCCAAGGTGCTAATATTGTATATAGCAGTACAGGCGATCCGGGGACATGGAGCAGCAGCGATGGAGCCGTTGCAAGCATAAATGCAAGTACCGGAGTAATTACCGGGGTTGGGGGCGGCACAGCCACCATAACTTATACTGTTACCAATGCCTGCACTCCACCTGCATACGCTTATCAATCAGTGTCAGTTACGGCATTACCTGTTCCCGGTACTATTACAGGAACAAGTACGATATGTTATACATCCGCTACGACTTTAACTGACCCAACCGGAGACCCGGGAGGTACGTGGAGCAGCCCAGATGCAACAGTTACCGTGGGGTCAACACCACCAAGCCTGGTTGCCGGAGTATCGGCAGGGACAGCTACTATCTCATATACGGTAAGTAATAGCTGCGCTACCTATTCAGCAACCTTTGTGATGACACTTGACCCAAACCCAAGCGCTGGAACAATATCAGGGCCTATTGAAATATGCGCCGGTTCCGGCACACCGATTACGCTCAGCGACCCATCAACAGGCGGTATCTGGACAAGTGATAATACCTCCATTGCTACAGCAGGTATATCGAATGGAATTATTACAGGCGTATCCGCGGGGACAACTACAATAACCTATACTGTTACAAATACCTGCGGGAGTCCTTACGTAACGTATTCAGTTACTGTAAGGCCATTCCCTGTTGCAGGGACAATAACAGGCGCGACTACCGATGTTTGTCTGGGATCTACCATTAATTTAACTGATGCAACAGGTGATCCTGGGGGCGTATGGAGCAGCAGTAATACTACTGTTGCAACAGTAGGCACATCAGGAATAGTAACTGGAATCGTTGTGGGTACTGCAACAATTAGTTATACGGTTACCAATTTATGCTTCCCAATCAGCGCTACTTATTCTATTACTGTTAACCCATTACCGAATGCAGGTGCCATAACCGGCCCCACGTCCGTATGTGTTGGTGACTATATTTTATTGAGTGATTCAGGCGATCCGGGCGGTGCATGGACGATGAGCAATCCATCCGTTGGTACGATTGACCCGGCTTCCGGAGTTGTTACAGGCATCTCAGCAGGTACTGCGCTTATTACTTATACGGTTACCAGCCCTTATGGTTGCGGGACTCCATCGGTTACCTATACAACCACTGTGAATCCGCTACCCGTTCCCGGTAGTATATATGGTGCAGTTACAGTATGTGAAGGCGCTACTATTACTTTAACCGATGGCGGAGCAAGCGGAACAGGTGTATGGAGCAGCTATAGCACTGCAATTGCGACTGTCGGCTCCAGTTCAGGGATAGTTACTGGCGTATATGCATTATTTACTACCATCTCTTATTCTGTTACAAGTCCATATGGTTGTGGAACTCTATCTGCAACTCATTCTATTACCGTTAACCCATTGGCTGATCCAGGCACAATAACAGGGGCAGGTTCGGTATGTTTGGGATCGAATATCACTTTGACGGATGCTACAGGGGGTGGTATATGGAGTAGCAGCAATGCATCAATAGCTAGCGTGAGCTCAAGTATCGTGTCAGGCGTGACAACCGGTACAGCAACTATTTCTTACACCGTAACAAATGGCTGCGGGTCAATATCCGCATTACATCCAGTAACAGTGAACCCTTTACCAAATGCCGGGACAATAACGGGTGCTACTTATGTCTGCGAGAGCTCAAATATTACTTTAAGTGATGGCATAACTGGAGGAACATGGAGCAGCAGTCAATCATCCATCGCCAGTATTAATACCAGCACGGGGGTTATAACCGGAACATCGGGAGGTACTGTTACAATTACCTACACTGTCACCAGCCCTTATGGCTGCGGGTCAGATTATGTTACGCATGCAGTCACCGTTAACCCATTGGCTGATCCTGGCACAATAACAGGAGATGCGGTTATATGTCCGGGTACTGCTACGACTTTAAGTGATGCTAGCGGAGGTGGTACCTGGGCCAGCAGCAATACATATGTGGCAACCATAAGCACAGGGGTAGTAACCGGTGTTTCCGCAGGAACGGTTTGGATAACCTATACCGTCTCCAATAGTTGCGGGCCAGAAACAGCAACATATTCTATGACTGTTGCTCCTTCAGCATCCATGGCTGCTCCTGCAGGGTATTTTAGTGTATGCCCGCAGGATGATCTTGGTGGGCCTTTCTATACGTGGCTAACAGGATCCCCTGGTGGTGGCACGTGGAGTAGCAGCAATGCTACGTATGCGCCTGTGGTCAGGCTTTATCCGGATTCAGCTTGGGTTACTGGCCTGGTTCCAAACACTACCGTTACAATAACCTATACCACTGCTGCGGGTTGTATTGCAACACGTACTTTTACTGTATATCCGATACCGATTGCTGGAACAATATCTGGTTTAAACAGTATTCAGGTTAGCAATTCCACAACCTATTCAATAACTGGAGAAGACGTCGCTCATGATATTTATCAATGGTACACGCCTTATCCAGGCTTAGGTATAATTGGTACTTCTACTTCTACTTCAGTTCTGATGGGCGCCTACTATGCAGTTGGCACATGGGTCGGGTTTTATATAACGGATACCAATACCGGCTGTATGAATTTAGCCACATATTCTGTTACTGTTACGCCTTAACGAATAGATGTAAAAACAATAATAGAAAACAAATAAAAGAGGCTGCTACACGGCAGCCTCTTTTAAAAAATTGGTTAAGAATAATTACCTGAAATAATTACCGTTAAAATAAATAATGATAATAAAAATGCTATAAATAATAATAAAAATAGTAATTTAGCAATACGTTATTTTATGAAAAATAGTTTATATTTTTTCATTATATTTTTTGTTACTGTTTGTATTACACAGTCACAGGCACAAATTATTACTACAATTGCTGGGTTTAGTGGGGCTGGATATAACGGGGACGGCGGACCAGCTACAGCAAAACTATTATATCAACCAAGTGATGTAGCAGTTGACGGTGCAGGTAATGTATATATAGCAGATTCATATAACAACCGTATCCGTAAAGTAAATGCAGCAGGTATCATCAGTACCTTAGCGGGTACCGGCACTGCGGGTTTTGGCGGAGATGGTGGCCCAGCAACAGCGGCCCTTCTACACCAGCCTACCGGTATTGCCGCAGATAAATACGGGAATGTATTTATTGCAGATGGTTACAATGGCCGCCTTCGATTGGTCAATACATCCGGTATCATTAGTACGATTGCTGGAACCGGCGGAGGTACATACAGTACCGGAGACGGTGGGCCGGCTACTGCAGCTTCCTTCACCTCAATTAATTCTGTAGCAATAGACGCTTCCGGTAATATCTATATACCGGATGGATACCAAGTCCGTAAAATTAATACTTCCGGCATCATTATGACAATTGCCGGAAGTGGTGCTTACGGGAATAGCGGGGACGGCGGACCAGCAACAGCAGCAACTTTTAAGAGTATTCAGCGCCTATCTATTGACATTGCAGGTAATCTATATGTTTCGGATGGTAATATAGACAAGATCCGAAAAGTTAACACATCAGGGATTATTACCACTTTTGCAGGTACCGGAATAATAGGCTTTAGCGGTGATGGTTTAGCAGCTTCAATTGCCGAATTTCGTGCTCCTGAAGGGCTTGCCATCGATGGTGTGGGAAACATATATATATCTGATGTAAATAATGCTAGAGTACGAAAAATCAATCCTTTGGGAATTATCGGCACTTATGCTGGTAATGGAGGATGGGGATTTGGTGGAGATGGTGGCCCAGCAATCGCCGCTACATTTTACACGATTGGAGGAATTGCCACGGATAGTGCAGGCAATTTGTATATTGCCGATTTGAATAATAACCGCATACGTAAGGTTTGGAATGTAAACCATGTCCCCTACTTCATAGGCGGGACTAAACAAACAATTAATGTTTGCGAAAATGCAGGCAGTGTCTCCATTAATTCATTGTTAAAAATAGTTGATTTGGATTTCGGGCAAGTAGAAACGTGGAGCGCTGTGGCCACCCCGATGCACGGAATATTAGTTGCAGGAAGTACGCAACTGTCTATGGGCGATACAGTTATTCCTGTAGGTTTATCATATACCCCTGCAACTGGCTATGTGGGTAATGATTCTTTCAAGGTTTGTGTTTCAGATAGCATTGCATCAGACACTATCATAATTTATGTTACAACCAATCCCATTTCTCCGATAGTGGGTAGCGCCGCAGAATGTATAGGCGGTACGATTAATCTAAGTGACGGTGCAAGCGGCGGTGCATGGTATAGTAGTAATACAGCCATAGCTACTGTTGGTAGCAGTACCGGCATAGTATTCGGTAAGGCATTAGGAACGGCAACGATAACTTATAAAACAACTGCAGGATGCGCAGCCTTAACTACTGTAACTGTGAACTATGCCGTATCTTTAATAACTGGTGTTTTTGACATATGCGAAGGAACCACAACGGCATTAACTGACGCAACAGTTGCGGGCACCTGGAGCAGTGGTAAAACCACCATTGCAACAGTAGGCTTAACAGGCATAGTTATAGGAGTAGCGGGAGGTACAGCAACTATCAGTTATTCGCTCGGCTCGGGCTGTACGGTGGGTCAAACAGTTACGGTAAATACAGCGCCTACGCCCATAACAGGGAGTGCGGCAGTATGTATTGGCGGCACCATCAATCTGAGCGATGGAGTAAGCGGCGGGGCATGGACCAGCAGCAATACGAGTGTTGCAACTATCAGTCCGGGTGGTACGGCTACGGGTATAATACCGGGCACTACAACCATCAGTTATACACTAACGGGTGGGTGCATGGCCACTAAAATTATTTCCGTCAATCCTACGCCTACGGCAATTACCGGGCCATCAACAGTATGTGCGGGGAGCGCCATAACGCTGTCGGATGCAATAGGCGGCGGCTCATGGAGCCCTGCGGTTGGCGTGGTTTTCACTGTAGGCACTTCCACAGGTGTTGTTACCGGAGTTTCCGGAGGAACGGCTACGGTTACTTATGCACTTGGTGCCAGTTGCGCTGTTTCAAAAACGATAACCGTATATCCTTTAGCTCCTGTAACGGGAGCTACCAGTGTATGCAAAGGACAAACTACAATATTGTCTGATCTTACACCTGGAGGAACATGGAGCAGTCCCGGATATTCCAGTATTCTCTCAATAGGTTCAACAACTGGCATTGTTACCGGCGTAGCGTTAGGTACTGCGGTAATAACTTATACCTTGCCAACAGGCTGTGCTGCAACGTACCTAATAACCGTTAATTCTATGCCTCCGGCAATAACCGGTACCACTAGTGTATGTTCTGGCGCTTCCACTGCTTTAAGTAATGCCACAGGTGGCGGGACATGGACTAGCAGCAATATCTCCAAGGCTGCCATTGGTACAACAACAGGGATTGTGACAGGAGTAGCTGCGGGTACTGCCACTATAACTTATTCCATCGGCACGGGTTGTAATGCGACAATTCCAATAACCGTGAATCCGTTACCGGCTGCAATAACAGGCGCATCCTATGTCTGTGCAGGATCAACTATTGTTTTGAGTGATGCTGCAGGCGGGTGGTGGAATAGTCCCGATGCAACTGTTTTGGTGGGAGTTACTTCGGGTATAGTAAGCGGAGTATCTGCAGGTACAGCGACTGTGAGCTATGTAGCCACAACAGGCTGTGTTGCTACAAAAACAATTACAATAAATCCATTGCCATCTTCGATTACCGGAAGCAATAATATATGTATCAGCGCAACAACTACTTTGAGTGACATGGGAGGCGGAGTGTGGAGTGCAACTGGTGGCTCAATTACCATTGGTACCACAGGTATAGTTACGGGTAAATCAATCGGCACGGCAAGTGTTAGTTATACGTTGCTTACCGGATGCGCCACTACTTTGCTGATTACAGTACATCCTTTACCATCCTTGATTATTGGAGGTACGAATGTGTGTGTAAGCCAGGTGTTAACCGTTAGCGACAGTATTGCAGGCGGGACATGGAGCAGCCCTGCTTATGCAGGGATTGTATCAATAGGATTAACAACAGGGGCAGTTACCGGAATTTCAGGCGGAACGGCTGTTATTACCTATACCACAGGTGCTGGTTGTACTACTACAAAGGCGGTAACGGTGAATCCCGCGCCTGCGCCGATCACGGGCGTAAAGAATTTATGCGAAGGGGGGGCTACTCTATTTGTCTATGACGCTGATACGCCAAAGGGCGTATGGAGCAGCACTTTAGTAACCATTACTTCCGGTGGACTTGTGACGACTACAACAGCCGGCGCGGCAATGGTTACTTATACCTTGCCTACGGGCTGCTATGCAACAGCGGCTTTTACCGTGAATCCATTGCCATCGCCCATAACAGGAATTAATTTTGTTTGCACAGGCAGTACAATAACTTTGAGAGATGCGGCAACTGGCGGGACATGGGCTGCAAGCGGAGGCATTGCCACCATTTCAAGTGCGGGAGTGGTGAGCGGCAAAGCGGCGGGCACGGCAGTTATCACATACACATTACCTACAGGATGTATGACCACAGATACTATTATTGTTTATCCCACCCCTAACCCAATAACAGGTTTGTCAAATGTATGTTTGAATGCTACTACTACGTTCAGTGATTCGCTAAGCGGCGGGGCGTGGAGTTCTTCATCGGTTGGGATTGCCGCTGTTTCAAGTGTGGGAGCGGTGAGCGGCATAGCGGTTGGCAGCGCCATGATCACTTATACCACTACCGGCGGTTGTATGGCTGTTAAGGCGGTTACTGTTTTGTCCTTACCGGATGTATATACCATATATGGCGGCGGCAGTTTTTGCGCTGGTGATACCGGGGTTCATGTAAAGCTGAACTGGTCTGTGACTGGTTTTAAATACCTGCTTTATGACGGCAGTGTGGTCATGGACAGTTTAAACGGAAAGGGAGATTCCCTTGATTATGGGTTGGAGACCACAGGAGGAATTTATACTGTAGTTTCGGTCAATAAGGTGACAGGTTGCAGCATCAATATGTCTGGCAGCGCTACGGTAACCGTCATTCCTTTAGCAATCCCTGCTATCAATATGCTGATGGCGCCCGGAGATACAGTGTGCGATGGTACTCCTGTGACATATACTGCAATACCTGTAAATGGTGGTACGCATCCAACCTATCAATGGCGGATAAATGGGATATTAATCAGTGACACTTTTAATAATTACAGTTATACGCCTGTGTATGCTGATGTTGTAACTGCCCTGATGACAAGTAACGCAGCCTGCGCCACACCGGTCAGGACTTATACCTCTGTGCCCATGTCGGTGGTTGCCCCGGTTGCGCCTGCCATTACTGTTACCGCTGATCCTGGTATCAATATAGGCAAGGGACAAAGTGTAACGTTTATGGCTACAGTCACCAATGGCGTTCCTGCTTTAACTTATCAGTGGCTGGTAAACAATGTAGCCATGGCAGGGGAGACTAATACGACTTTTACCAGCAACAGCCTTGCAGATAATGATGTGGTTAGCTGTGAGGTGACGAGTAATGGAATATGTATTGTGTCGGCAACGGCGGCAGGTATGCAGATGGATGTGAGCAGCGAGGGTGTGACCTCTCCCCAGCCCTCATTCGGCAATCATTCGGCGGGGCTCATGATGACAGTGTATCCTAATCCTAATGAGGGGGTGTTTATGGTAAGGGGAAGATTGGGTGGAATAAATGATGAAACGTTTGTTTTGGAAATAACGGATATTCCTGGGCAGGTCGTTTATAAAGATAAAGTAATAGCAAAGAATGGTATAGTAAATGAAAAGATAAGTATAAGCAGCACAATAGCAAGTGGAATGTACCTATTGAACGTTCGTTCAGAAGGTGGAAATTATGTGATCCATATTGTGGTAGCGCAGTAATTGTGGCCTGTAGAAAAAAGAACAAGACGTACAAGTGAGTGACACACCGGACGGTGACCAAAGGAATAAAGCTAAGTCCCAAAAGTTTATTGTACTATTTTATACCGGGCGAATGAATAACGCCAGAAAGGGTAAAAGTGCAAAAAGTCCCGCAAAAGCAGGACTTTCTGATAACAAACAAATGATATAATTATATCTTAAAGTGGGAGAATGCTTTGTTGGCTTCAGCCATACGGTGGGTATCTTCTTTCTTTTTGAAAGCTCCGCCTTCACCTTTAGCCGCTGCTACTATTTCATTAGCGAGCTTATCTGCTATGGTCTTACCATTGCGCTCACGGGAGAAACGGATAAGCCACTTCATACTGAGTGATATTTTACGGTCGGCGCGCACTTCTGCAGGAATCTGGAAGGTAGCCCCGCCAATACGGCGGCTGCGCACTTCAACTGCGGGAGTAACGTTTACGAGTGCGCGTTTCCACACTTCATACCCTTCTTCACTGGTAATTTTGGATACTTTATCAAGCGCATCATAAAAAGCGCTGAGTACGATTGTTTTGTTACCGCCTATCATAAGGCAGTTAACGAAACGGGTAACGTTCTTATCCTTGAATTTCGGATCCGGAGCTAACGGAAGTTTTTTTGCCTGTGCCTTTCTCATCTATTGATTGGCTTATATTAAAGAGTTAAAAAAAATTATTTTTTCTTTGCTGCTGCTGCGCCTGCTTTTACTTTTTCTTTCTTGGTACCATATTTACTACGGCTCTTCTTACGGTCTTTTACACCGGCAGTATCGAGCGCACCACGTACTATATGATAACGAACACCGGGAAGGTCTTTAACACGGCCACCGCGGATAAGCACTATGGAGTGCTCCTGCAGGTTGTGCCCTTCGCCGGGAATGTATGCAATCACTTCCACCTTGTTGGTAAGGCGCACTTTGGCAACTTTACGGAGGGCGGAGTTTGGTTTCTTAGGCGTTGTTGTGTACACGCGGGTACAAACACCACGGCGCTGCGGACAGGAGTCCAATGCACGGGATTTTGACTTTGTCCGCATCTGTTCGCGGCCTTTACGTACTAATTGTTGTATTGTAGGCATTGCTTACGTTCAGTAATAAAAATTAAAATTCGGAGTGCAAAGGTAATGTATAAATTCAAAAGTAAAAAGTAAAAATTCAAAAAATATTTTATGGTGGTGAAAAATAAATTCAAAAGTAAAAATTCAAAATTCAAAAAAGATATTTTATGACAGGTGATATTTAGATACCCTGCAATATATAATTCTAACAAAAAGTACGGCCATTTCACACCCTTAAAAAAACTTTCTTTTTGTACATAAAATATAAAAAGGCCCACTTTACAATCAAAAAACAGACAGCCATCGCTACTACTTTGAACGGATCTCCCACCAGTTGTCCCACCCATTTAAAAAATGCATTATTGGCATAATTCCAGTTAATGATGCGCCCGGAGATATAAATAAGGATGCTATTCATACCTATCACCTTAAAGAAAAAGGCCCAGCTTTTATATTCCAGCACATCAATAATATAATAAAAGACTGACAGCAACAACAAGCTTAAACCACCTGTGTGCATTACAAATGAGCTGGTCCAGAGATTTTTATTGATGGGGAAATCAAGGCCCCAAAGCTGTGCCAAAACCAGAAAAACAATCCCGGCGACTGCCAGCCGGATAGCTTTGCCCTGTGGTGTAAGCGAACCGCTCTTCAGCAACTTTCCGGCCATTATGCCCAGCAAACCTGTGCTGATAGCCGGAAGTGTGGAAAAAAGCCCTTCAGGATCATGAATGTCTAAGTATAGCTTGCCGGGAATTATGGTACGATCTATATAAGAAGCAAAGTTCCCCTGCATGGTCAGATCTCCGGCTATAAAACCCGGAGCAGCGGTAAATTTCAACAACAACCAATAACCTATCAGTAAAACAGCGAACCATGCAATTTGCGCCCTTTCTTTGGTATAGAGATAAATAATATTAGCAAACATCCATGCAATACCTATTCTGCCCAGCACACTGCAAAAACGAAATTCTGCAAGGGGCATTATCTGCAATCCGTTATTGCAGAATAAACCAAGAAGCACCAGGATAAGCCCTCTTTTGATCACTCTTACCAACAATTGTTTCCGTGTTTTCCCCATCTCCAGGTCTCTACCTACAGAATAAGGGGTTGAGACTCCTGCCAAAAAAAGAAACAGAGGAAAAATAAGGTCGTATATATGAAATCCGTTCCAGTCAGGATGTGTAAACTGGTCGGAGACTGCGTTCCAGAATGGTGAGTGGGTTGCTTTAGCCATGCCATGAAAAATATGCTCTCCTCCAATGATCCAGAACATATCGAATCCCCTGAGCGCATCGAGGGAATACAGCCGCTGATAGTTAAAGCTTTGAGTCCGGATGGGCGCACCACTGAATACTGTTTTTTCAGTTTTGTTTTCCGGAATTCCTGTTTGCTGTTCACTCATGGCAAATCTTTATTCAACTTCAATCGTCATTAAGACTAAAATTTCATCCGAAATTAAGCCATAAACCTCCTTAAAAAAAACTTTCAGACAATATATAATCCGAACAGGAGAAAAACTATCAGCCATGCCGGAAAATTATTTTATTAATTTTGTGTACCTTTAATTGCAGAACTAACTCATGAAGAAGCACATATTTTTATTATTCATTTTCCTGTCGGTAATTATATTATCATTCCGTGCTGAGGCGCAGAAAATCATTACCATTGCAGGTAATGGTACTGAAGGTTACCTCGGCGATGGCGGAAAGGCGGTTTCGGCATCACTTCACTGGCCTATGGCAGTAGCCCTTGACCGAAAAGGGAATATATATATAGCCGACGCTGACAATAATGTAATACGCAGAATAAACACTTCAGGCATTATTACTACCATTGCTGGCACAGGCCTTGACGCAGGGAGCGGATTCGGGGCTTATGGCGGAGATGGCGGCCCTGCAACCGCGGCCTATTTATTTTTCCCGTCAGGAATAGCTATAGATACATCGGGTAATATATTTATTGCGGACACTAAAAATAATTGCATCCGGAAAATAGATACAGGCGGTATCATCAATACTGTTGCCGGAAACGGGTTAGCGGGTTTTAGCGGAGATGGCGCCCTTGCAACTGCGGCTAAGTTGAATCAGCCATCAAGGATAGCATTGGATACGTTCGGGAATTTATATATTGCGGACTACCAAAACAACAGGATCCGTAAAGTTGACCCCTCAAAAAAAATAAATACGATTGCCGGAACAGGTGTACCCAATTATACCGGGGATGGCGGCCCGGCAATAACAGCAACGCTCAACTATCCTTCCGATGTCGCAGTTGACACTTTCGGAAATGTGTATATAGCTGATGAATTAAATAACTGCATCCGTAAAATAGACGTGTCGGGTAATATTTCCACCTTTGCGGGAATGGGAATACCCGCTTATAGCGGAGATGGCGGCCCCGCAACTGCGGCAAGGTTATTTGATCCCGTTGCCATTGCGCTTGATGATTCTTTCAACCTGTATATATCTGATATGGGAAACTCGGTCATACGCAAGGTAAATAAAAAAGATACTATCACTACTTATGCCGGGGTATTTGATTCAACCGGCTATTTCGGAGATGGTGGCCCTGCAACCGCAGCGAGGATATGGTTTCCACAAGGCCTTGCTGTAAATAAAAAAGGGAGCCTTTATATATCCGACCAGGGCAATAACCGCATCAGGTTCATTGGTTCTCCTATAGAAGCTGTAATTCCGGTAAATCCCTTCCCGGTAAACATAAACATTTATCCCAATCCCAGCAGGGGGGCCTTTATGATAAACATAACTTCTGATTTTTATGAGCAGGCGCAAGTAGTCATTTCTAACCTGGCTGGTGAAAAAATAAGTGAAACAACAGCACGCACGAATGTTCTTAAGGAAATTAAAACAGATGCACCGCCGGGTATTTACTTTTTATCGGTAATTTCTGCCCATGAAACATGGAGCGGAAAATTAATAATACGATAACGCAATAAAGACATACGGGTGACTGAGTGATTAACAGCGTTGTCAAATCCAGCTAACGTAATATCAAATCACAGGAAATTTTCGATCTTCAACTGGCGGAAAAATTCTTTTTCTTCAATTTCCTTTACAGCGCCGGGCTGTAGATCCCCTAATGCCATATCTTCAATTGAAACCCTTATCAACCGCTGGCAGCGATGGCGGACTGCCCTTACCATTTTCCGTACCTGGTGAAATTTACCTTCGGTGAGTGTTATCAGCAACCATGTGTGCGGTATGTCTTTCCTGTATTCGAATATGCCGGGAAACAGACCAACAGGGCTTTCCACTATCTCAACATGGCAAGGAGGGGTCATATAGTCTTCCCCGCCTTTTATGCGTATAGTAACACCCATTCTCAGCTGATGCAAACTTTCCGGGCTTACCACGTCCTTTACCTGTACTAAATATGTGCGGCTGTGGGGTATTTTGCTTTCAAACAATAACCTGGTTACTTTTTTATTAGTTGTTAAGATCAATAAACCTTCGGAATGGTTATCTAATCTGCCGATTGCATGCGTACCTTCCGGAAAATCGAAATCTATGTCACCGAGCAGGCCTACCTTATCAGGGCTAATAAACTGTGATACCATATTGTAGGGCTTATTGATATTAAAATAACGGTGTTCCTGCATACTCATTTGTCCGGTTTATCCTGCCGGGCACTCCCGGGAAGGTAAATAATGATGCAAGATACGATACCTGCCATTGTATAAAAAGGTAAACATTTCGTAAAAAACAGCTTATCTGTTCAGTTTTTCAGAACACCCGTATTAAATAGGGCCTGCTGAGAATTATCCGAATCCTTATCCAAGGTATATCCAGGTTATTTTGTTCTATTAAGTGCAAGAGTTTCACCATATAGACCTTAAAATCCCAACATACACTTTTAGCACTAGATCTAACTGCTCTGTCCCACGTCTCGTACTTTTGTTTTGCTTCGCTCCCGATGGAAAAAATCGGGACAGGCTCCAGAAAAGTACCAAAAGAAAAGGCGATTTTTTGCGTAACGCTCCGCGCGCAAAAAAAAAGCTATTCGCTGAACTTTGGGGGAAAACTATTAAGGGGAAGCCCTTGTTTGCGGGGCAATGATTGAGCCAAAGAACCTTTCATAGGGGCGTGGGCTGTTACTAACTAATGAATAGTATTTATATTATAATTATTATTGTATTTAGTGCAGCCTGACTTAAACAGCAGACCCCCAAATAGTATAAGAAGCATAAACTATCAAATGCTACATTTGCCGTGACAGTATGGGAAAATGATATCAATCAAAAGTTAAAACTAAAATAACAATATGTCAACAACAAAAACATGGCACGAAAAACATAAACAATCGTTAGGTTTTGGCCAGCGTTTGGCAGATTCAGTTGCAAATGGAATGGGATCCTGGAAATTTATTATTATCCAGACTATCCTGGTAGCGCTGTGGATGTTGCTGAATGTAGCCGGATTTTTTTATCATTGGGATGTTTATCCATTCATATTGCTAAACCTGCTCTTCTCTACCCAGGCGGCCTATGCAGCGCCAATTATTATGATGGCCCAAAACAGGCAAAGCGAAAGAGACAGGATCCAGGCACAGGCCGATTACCAGACTAACCTGGATGCAAAGGAGGAAATAGAAACGTTGCAGAAAAAATTAAATTCCATTGAAATTGAAAAATTGGATAAGATCATCCTGATGCTGGAAGAATTGAGAAAAGAAAGTATAAACCGGAAACCAATTCAGTGAATTTTCAACTTTTAGAACAACAGGAAACATCAAACTAATGGCCAATGATAAAATCCTTCATTGTGCGGTATAAATTTTACTGACAAAAACCGTACTGTGTAAGGATGAATCAATAGTCAAAGTTATTTTTGAGTTTACCGTATCCAAACTCCCTTTTACAACTGCATTTGAAGATATGGTAATCAGAATTCCGGATGGCGAAGAAATAATCCGGTAATAATAAATCTGGCCATAATAAGCGATTTCCTTTAAGGCAGCATTTTTACTGAGCAATATGTAATCAGTCAATTTGTGGCTATTGCCATAAAGGGTAGTTGCCGGCACTCCATTTATAGTACCGTCAACCGGGGTAATTGCATTGCTTTTTGAGCAGGAAGTACAGTAAAAAATGGCAGCAATGGCAAGCAATGCCGTGATAATCCTGTTCATTTTATTCTAACGTAAAAATACGTTTTTTCTTATTGGTTTCAGGGATCCGGATAGTTAAAATAATGGCTGGACAACAAAGATGATAAAAAAAGACTACCTTTACCTGAATCAAAACATGTAAGTAGCGTATGGGCCAGGAAACAATGAATAAAAAGGAAAAAGAAAAGAAAAAACAAAAAAACAGGAGAGACAAGGAAGAAAAAAGAGAGGAACGAAAGACAAATAACAACAAAGGGAAGGGCCTGGATGCAATGATGGCTTACGTGGATGAGAACGGAGATATTTCATCAACCCCGCCAGATCCAAAGAAAAAGAGAATTATAGACCCTGAAACAATACAATTAGGGGCTGCAAAGCGCATACCGATAGATCCGGCTGAATTGATAAGAACCGGCGTTGTAACGTTTTTTAATGATGCCAAAGGATATGGCTTTATTACAGATCTGAAGAGCCAGGAGAGTGTATTTGTACACGTCAACCAGCTATCAGAAGCTATTAAAGAAAAAGATAAAGTTACTTTTGAAATAGAAATGGGCCCCAAAGGCGCCAGTGCGGTATCTGTAAAAAAGGAAGCTAAACAAGCATAATTTTTATTGAGGCATTTTCACACAGGCATTGTAAAACACGGATAAATAAATTTGCAGACTTATTTTTTGGCAAATTTATTTATCCATATTATTCCATTTTTGCTTTCATATTTGTCTAAATAGCCCTGATTAAATAAATCGTTAAGTATTTTATTAGCGCTTTCCTTCGGAATATTACTTAAAAAGGCAAATTCTTTCTCCGTCATCGTTGTAAAATGAGTAAATAAGTTTTCAGGGTCTGTATTAATCTCTTCTTTTTTTACGGAAGGGATTAATTTATAAATAATTTCCTCAATTTTTTCATACGGCTGAAATCCTTTAAGTATAAACTTATCATCTGAACTATTAGAAAAGAACAAGGTTGGAAATACTGTTACCTGAAGTTCCCCGGCCAATTTCAGGTCTTCTTTAAAAAGTTCAGCTCCTTTATCATCCATATCCCTTAAAAGCCTTGCTGCATCTAATCCCGCATTCAATGCTGCATCCTCAAGAAAACTCCATTTTATAATATTCTTTTTCTCAAGGAATACCATTTCTTTTATGCGCCTTAAAAAAATAATTGCCTTTTCAGTATCCTGCAATTGTGCCGACTTAAAAGCTATGGAAGGCGGGTATGAAGAAGATAAAGGATCTTCCAGCCATATATCTCCATCTATTGGCATTTCGTGAGAAACACTCACTTCTTCCCATAGCCTTGCTGCGTCAGTTGGCTTCCTGATTATTCCACTATTATAGTTCTCCCACGATGGAAGCAAGCCTCCCATGTGATATTCAATGTCAACATAGTTATCATACTCTAATTTCAACTTTCTCAATAAGGGTTGTATGATCCAGCAGGTGGAACAAATAGGATCGGTAAAATATAATATCCGGATTAATTTGCCATTTACTGCTAATTTGGTATCGCTCTTATATGTAATGAGCGGAACCGGCATATCATCATCATTTTGGCTTGAAGGGTTAAGAAATAAATCTTTCAATTCACGCCCCAGCTTAATATGGCCTGAAACATCCGCTGCCCTTAATTCATAATATTTCTCAAATGCTTTTTCGTAATTATCAAAATTGCCAAGGCACTGCACAAGTACTTTTGCATCCACAATTGCATTGGTAGTCCCCGCGCTTGTAAATGGTAAGGCTAAATGTGCCGCATCTCCTATCAACACTACATTTTGTTTGTGAAAAGAAGGAAGCAGGTCAAAGTCGCGCGTGTTCCAGACATAACTGGTTGAAAAGTCATTGGCATCCAAAAGACTGGTTACTTCTACCGGAAATTTTCGTAAAAGTTTATAGCAAAACGATTTTATTGCTTCCGGAGTGCTGTCTGAAAGATCAGAAATTGAAGGATCATATTGCATAAACCATACAAATTCAGTTCCTGATGCGGGGATGGATCCAAAAGCTAACCCATTTACTTTATTTTGAAATTTGATAAATTCTGCCGGAGAGTTTTTTGTAGTTGTCTTTTTATTAGAAACACCCACTATTTCTTTAACTTTTACAGGCGTGAATTTCACTTTTCCAAAAATGGAGTCTCTAACCCTGGAATTACTACCATCTGCCCCAACAAAAATATCGCCGTATTCAATTTCGCCATTTAAAAATGCAGCAGCAACGATCTTTCCATTCTCAGAAATAAAATGAGAGAACTCTCTCCCTTCTTTTAAGTTATCATTTGGGAAAAGATCACATAAATAACTGATAAGATCGACTCTTTTAATACATTCCCAGGAATTAAGTTTCAGATGTTTTATTTCAACACCATCAGGCCTTCTTAAACTAAAGGCATCCACCTTTTGACTTTTCAGAACAACACTACTCCCCCGATTTAATTCATGTAAAATGGACAATCCATCAGTATGCATAAGAAAAGCATGCCCCCTTGCAGGCATCCCGATATACCTTTCATTAATTACCACCTCATAATTCTTCTTTCTCAGCATTATACCGAGTGTTAACCCGGCAATTCCTCCTCCAATGATTACTACTTTCATCTGAAATTCTTTGTCTTTTTTGTTGCCCCGAAAGTCACAGGTAAATTCCTTTCAGCTTTTGCAATTTTACACAACTTTTGGATAGCCTGTCATTCCTTTTTTAATTCTTGAAAGCGCTTCCATCATTATTTCTTCTGAAGTTGCAAAGCTTATACGGATATATCCGTTTGCCCCTTCCCCAAACCATTCCTTTAAACCCGGCACCACCGAAACTTTTGCACTATTCAGTAAAATTTCCTGTATTTCCTTACTTGTCTTTTTTGTCCCTTCAATATTTACAAACGCAACATAGCATCCCTCAGGGGCAATACATTTAAATCCCGGGACCCTGTTTAATTCATTCACACATAAATCCCTGATAACATTCAGATGGATCAAAAAACTGTTCAGCCAGTATCCGCATTTATCCAAAGCGGCTTTTGCTGCAATTTGTGAAATTAAATTAGCTCCGTGTATAGTAGCATTGTGAAGAGAAGCCGCCATCAATAACTTATAATGATGGTTATGAGAGGCCATTACGGTCCCAATCCGAAGACCTGCTAATCCGAATGATTTGCTAAACCCGGAAACTGTGACGGTCCTGTTTCTTATTTCTTCATTCAGAGAAGCTATACTGGTAAATACGTTAGGCGGATATACAATATCGCTCCAGATTTCATCCGACAGGATTATTAAATTATACCTGCAGGCTATGTCACCTATCATTAATAATTCTTCCTTAGTAAAAACTTTGCCTGTCGGGTTCAAAGGATTACAAAGACATAATAACTTCGTTTTTTTTGTTATCAATTTTTCCAAATGCTCAAAATCAACCGCAGTTATTCCGGGAGGAATAGAAAAGGGAACTGCTATACCGCCTGCCGACTCCACAGAGTAACGAAATAAAAAGTCAACCGGATCAAAAATAATAGCCTGGTCTCCTGCTGAAAGAAAAGCTTTACAGGTTAAATAAATACCAAAAGC
Organism: uncultured Bacteroidota bacterium; assembly: GCA_903887005.1. GTDB lineage: Bacteria > Bacteroidota > Bacteroidia > Chitinophagales > Chitinophagaceae > Nemorincola. Next base: position 19,268 of record CAISOH010000186.1, read on the forward strand.
AGCACTGTCAACAGGTAATATCAAGGCTGGAGAAGCTGGTATATTCCTTTTCTTTTGGAAATAACCGGCCATACTTTCCTTAAATTCCGGTAATCCATCCGGTGGCCCATAACAAAAATACCGGTCTTTGGTAAAACGGGATATCTCTTCTGCGATTTCAGGAGCGCAGGGAAAATCAGGGTCAGCGGCCGTGAGCGGGATGACTCCTTCAGGCACTGTAGCCCATCTTAAATTATAAGCTCTTTTCTTTAGTACTTCTAAATTGATTGTACTATTATCAAACATATGTAGCAAGGTTGAGAAATAAGTTTAGAGCTTAGGAACGATGACAAAATAAAGTCCACCAATTCGACTGTTCTTTTCCATTTCTGTTTCGTTGCAAAAGTCCTTAAATAGGTTTGCTATTCGCGGATTTTGCGCCTCGCATAAAAGAAAAATAACTATCCAACTTAGTGGATTTTATTTTGTCATCGTTCCTTAGGAACGATGACAAAATAAATATTAATCATGGTTAATTTTCAACCATTTCAATAAACTTTTCCTTTAATAATGGCTTTATAATAAAATCAGTAACAACACTTATGTTTTTTGCTTTTTCTATGTCATGCGGAGATATTGATGAAGAAAATATATACAGTTTGATTTTCTTCTTCAATTTTGGTGAAAGGGAACCATATTCTTCAAGAAATTCCCATCCATCCATTATTGGCATACTAAGATCCAGGAAAATGATATCAGGTAACAATTCAGCATTACCTGCTATTTCTTTCAAATAATTTATAGCTGCCTCCCCATCACCAAATTCAGTTATCCTGGTATCCAGCTTAGTGATCCCAATGGTTTTCTTTGTTAAAAAAACAAATAACTTATCATCATCAATTATAAAAACATTGACTGGTTTCATAGATGCTGGTTTGTGAATTCAATAAAAAATGTAGTTCCCTGGTCAGGAATACTTTCCACCCAAATCCTTCCATCCATTGATTCAACCTGGGTTTTGGTCATAAACAAACCGAAACCCCTTGCATTGGGATGGCGATGAAATACTTTCCCGATCTTAAAAATATTGTCTTTATGTTTTTCAAGGTTAATGCCTAATCCATTATCACTCACAGACAGAATTATGCTATTGTTGTTCCGTTTGGTTTCAACAATTATGACCGGTTTCCTTTCCGGTGACTTGTATTTTAATGCATTGCTGATTAGATTATGGAATATGCTAAACAAGTATTTTGCGGGGTAATAAATTTTTGGAGCAGCATCGAATTTAGATACAATTTCAGCTTCTGACTTATTAATTTCCGTTTCTAATCCTTCAAGAGTCCTTTGCAGACAATCTTTAAATTTTATTTTTTCCGACTTTATTTCATGATCTTGCCTTATTTGAATTGATTCCACCAATTCATTAAATGTTGCATGGAGGTTTTCAAGAACGGGATTTAGTTTGGCTATCAATAACTTTTGTTCTGTTTCATTTTTGCTTTCTTCAATAAATTCGACCAGCATTGACATATTCACAAGCGGAGCTCTTAAATTGTGCGATACGATATTGCAGAAGTCAACCAGCTGTGTATTTTGAGATGAAAGTTGTTTTACCAGCGCTGTGAGCTTTTCTTCCATTACTTTACGTTCTGAGATATCAATACCAAAACCAAGAACCATTGATAACTCACCTGTATCGTCATGCACCGGAAAAAATCTTCGTAAACTTGTTTTGGGAGTTCCTTTGGGGTCAATTACCGTATCTTCCCACCTTATCTCCTTATCTAAGCCCTTCAATTCAATGAATTTTTCTCTTCTTAACAATGCTAATGAAATATCCCGGTTCCTGTATTTGCAATAGTCAAAATCATCCTTGCCGATAATAAAATTACGGTATTCCTCATTTTTAATGGCGCCGGGGTTAACAAACAAATATTTATGGTTAGTATCAAATACTGCAATGTCTATAGGCAGATTGTTTAAAATATTTTCGTAAAATTTTTTTTGTTCGACCAGTTTGTCGGCAGTTGATTTACGTTCAGTAATATCGCTGATAGAGCAAATAAAAAAACGCCGGCCACCAGAGGTAGTTTGCGATATGCCTAATTCAATATGAAAGTCGATATTCTGTTTATGTAACGCCTCTATTTCAATTGTTTCATGCAAAGACGATTCATTACCAGGCTTTTCAAATTGCTTCATCTTAGCAAAATAGGCATCCCGGTGTCGCTCAGGGATAATAGTATTATAAATGTATTTTCCGATCACTTCTTTTGCCTTCCATCCGAAAATACTTTCAGCTTTGGGATTCCATTGCAAAATGGTCCCCTTTTTATTCATTACTATAACTACGTCAATTGCATTATGAAAAATGCTGTTAATCTGCTCCTCGCTGTTCCTGACTTCTTCTTCCGCTTTTATTAATTTTATGCTTTTCAAACGTAATTTGAGTAAATTATTTACCTGCCTGCCCAGCATAGTTAAACCGGAAAGTTGCCCGGGCAACAAAGTCCGGGGCTGGCGGTCCATAACACACAAATGGCCGAGGGTAAAGCCTTCTTCATTAATTAAAGGCACACATGCAAAAAAGCGTATTCCATTTTCGCCTTTCACCAGTGGATTATTACTAAATTGTAAATCTCCGAGCGTATCGTTTATTATAACCAGGTTATCCTTATACGGGTCAATTGCATAGAAAGCTATATCATTGGAGATTTCAGTAAAATCCATTCCAAGATTTGCTTTCAACCATGAGCGCTTCCCGTCGGCAAAAGAAATAATTGAAACAGGGGTTTGGCAAATATGAGATGCGAGGGTTACAATATCATCAAAATCTTCTTCCGGTTCAGTATCAAGTATTTGCAATTGGTAAAGGGCTGCTATCCGCTCAGTTTCATTATAAATCCTTGAGCTTGTTTTCATTTATTTTGCCTGATATTTTTAAAACTTATCATTAAATTACAAAAATAATTGATTTTTAGTCATTTTTAATCATAAGATTTGTAAAAAAAGTAATCATTTAACTATATGCTAAGATAATTTTTAATTATATTGTTAAATTTTTCCGGGATTATAATGAGTAAATGTAAGTATTTATCTGATTTTAAAATACTGTATTTATGAAGACTTTCATTTTCTTAAATACTTATTGCATTAGTTAAATATCTAAATTGCTACAATGACAAACAATACTATGATAGCTAAACGCATGATTGCCGGAAGATTGATGGTCATCCACTTTTCCTCTTCATTGGCATCGTGAGGGTCCATGTGGTGTTCCGTTTCTGTAGTATGGAGTGGTTTAGTATTATTTACAGGATCTGAGGTGTTTTTTTCTGAATTGTTATTATTTGTTTTGTTGTTTTTGTCGAGTGGCCTCGTAGAATTGTGTTCCGGTAAATCGCCGCCTGCATTTGTAGCAAACTCATGTATCTGATGATTTGCCTCATCTGTTTTCATATTATCCGAATGCAGGAGGACTTCCGTATTCACTAAGTAATTTCCATAGTTGCCGGCATGACTTAAGCAAACCGGAATAAATATACATACTGCAAAGAAAATGGCCGACCTGCGGATTGAAATACGGCCTGTGATTACAGCGCTACTCAGAATAGAAATGTTTTTCATAAACTTTGATTTTTTTGTGTGAAAAATTTGTTTGATTCTCAGACAAAATTGCGGCATGCAGGCACGCTCAAAGCCCGTATAATAGCGGTTTTACAGACCGTATTATTCTCCCACCGGAAACGTTATTTACTACCTTAATAAGCATGTATATAAACCACCTGTTGCAAGGGTATATAAACCCCGTGAACGAATGTGTAGTTTATACGGGAAGGATGCGGGGAAAACGCCCTGGAAGAAATGGAACAGGCAATTGTTTACACAACAACCAGCTCTGAATGGTGAATGCCCTGTGGGACAGGATTTGTCAACTTTTCAAAAGTTGACAAATCTGTGTGTTCACACAACAACCCGCCTGGATTTGAGAATGCCTGGATATGAGATTTGTCAACTTTTTAAAAGTTGACAAATCTGAGTGTTCACAAAAAATACGGGAAAAATACGGTATGCATGAAAACAACTGCTTGCTACTTTTACATTATCAAATCAAAACAAATTATTATTAACAACAAAAAATTATTATTTTTAACTTTAAAAACACACACGATTATGAAAAATATTTTAACCATTGCACTATTATTGTTTATTTCGTTTAAGTCTTTCTGTCAGAGGAGCATATATGGTGAAGTTTTCCCGCCAATGAAAAATTCGACTTTGTTAGGTGCCAGACCTGAATATTCAGACACAATTCCCATTAATAGCGGAGATGCTAATAATGCTAATACATATATTTACAATTATTTAAATGGAAATGCATTTATAAGATATAGGTCTGGACTTACTTATAATAAAGTTGTATATTTTCTTTGCGATGCAGGCACTCTATTATACTATTTATATTCTTATCAATTTTGTGCTGATAGAAATATTATCAGATTCAGATCAACTCAAGACAATACATTAAGAACAGGAATAATTCGAGACGTTGCTTTCTCTTTTGGGTATGACATTGATAATAAATATCTAACGCTTGTAATTACCGGTGCTGATAGTCTTGGAAACTGTATATATCTTCCAACTGGTGCGCTAACATATTGCTTACAATGCATATCTAATGATGATGATCCAAATTGTAATGCACCGGGTACATTATTTTCAAATACTGTAATCCCTACATCAATTAATCAGGAAGGTGTAAGTTTTGGAACTAGCTTATTCCCCCATTACAGACAAATAGAAGATTATTCAACGTTTGTAACAAAAGAAAAAGCAATTGAAATGAAAAGCAATTACATTCCATCAGCACCACCATTTAACACAATTGAACCAACAAATACTTTCAGATTAGACGCCTATGCATTAGCTAATTTTATTTATTCAACTCCAGGTATACAAGACATTCAATTTATTCTTGCTCGTAGAGACAACCTGCCTCCTGATACAAGAAATTTAACGCTTGTTATAGTAGGAATAGATATAAATGGCAGACAAATATATAAAGACCTTAATAATATGGTATTGGAAAATTGTTATCCATGTCCAGATCAATGCACTTTTGGGAAAAAAGAAACCATACTAAAAAAATAAATCTATTAATTATTATTTAATGATACCA
>CAISOH010000187.1 GCA_903887005.1 uncultured Bacteroidota bacterium
TACCGGAATAATGCCATGACCTAAAATAATTCCAGTGGGTCAGCATGCCGGAATCACTTTTTTAAGGGTGGGTCAACATCACCGGAATGGTGGGTCAACATAAAACGGAATGGTGGGTCAACATGCTCCGGAATTTACACTATAGCTATATGATTCAATTCCAGGAATAATATCTTCGTTTGGTAATAAGTATTCAATGTTAAGTTCTTTTGAATCCATATTATAATCAATCGCAAAAAAATCAATACACCCATCCGGTAATGTTAGATATTCAAGCCCGGCTTCTAAATATGCAATCACCATGGCACTCGCACCCCTAGCATATCCTTTTATAACTTCATCTAATTGATTATTCTTTTCATTTACTTCATCCCTTTCCTTATCACATTTTAAAATGTGGTTTTGCCTTGCTGCTTCAATTTTTTCTTCCCTTTCTGCTAATTTGAGCTCATAACAGGCAAAAGATTTTTTATAACTTTCCTCACCTTTAATAACATTATCAGCATATTCTTTTCTTTTTTTAGGAAACAGTGAAAAGAAAAAGTTTAACGGCTTGGGCATGAACTGGTTTAAAGCTGGTTTAAAGGGCAAATTTTGAAGTTCATTTGGTATTATAAATTCATGCTGGATATATCTTTGTCTTAATTGTTCAATGTCAAAAGGCTTATTCTTATTGCGATCACTTAATATGCTTTTGTATTGATTAAGTAGTGCGATTAATTCATTGTTTTCCTTATCAACATAATTAATCCGAGACTGTATATATGCGGCACGTTGTTCCTTCGCAACTATTTTTCGTACTCTTTCATTTTGCTTTTGTTGCTGTATTGCATAACGTTCCCTACGCTTCTGATCTGCAATCATAGCATTATTCATTCTATTCATTGTTCTTGCTGCACTACTAATTGCGCTCAGGAAACTACTTCTTCGGGCCATAATCCGAAAATTATTCAATACAAATATATAAATGAAACGGTAATAGTTTTATTGAGTGGACATAAGACTTTTGGTTTTGTCTGTCTTGTGAGGGTATGGCATAGCAATATGTGTATGCCATCTTATTTCTAAGCAGTTAACCAGTTTTGCAACTGGCATTCATAATCCCCACAACCCATCCCGAATTGTTGCGGCCCTATCGGGGCGCATGTGCTGTAAAATTTTGAATTGCTACAAACCGTTAGCCACCTACCGGGGCATTCCCACAAATCCTGAATACAAAAAAAAACAGCACAAAAAACACCCCCTTGTAAAAGTTACCACTGTCACATCAATGCCGACTCCCGTCGTCCCCAAATAGCTTTCCCCCACATTTAAGCGCATAGCTATCTTTTGCCATGCGGATGCATTGAGGCAAAAGTGGGCTTTTCTTTGGTTCGTTTCTTTTGCCCAAACAAAAGAAATGAACACTCGCGCAGGAGAGATAATACGGGAAAAACAGCACAAAAGCGACCTAAATCATACGAAAAATATTTAATATAAAAAATTCCAACCCAAAAAACACCCTATTTTCTGACTTTAACCCAGGTGAAGCAGTTTATAACATATACCACATTATACCTCAAACAATTATCGCCAAAAAAAGATCTATGATATACATATAGCTGTATATCATAGCGCTAAAAGCGTATTATCATAAAACTTCAATTTGCCAAATCCAAA
>CAISOH010000188.1 GCA_903887005.1 uncultured Bacteroidota bacterium
AAAAATCCAACAAATTCCTTTTATTCAAAACCTGCTGAAAATAAATTTAGGCGTAGAGGATATTTCCAAAAGCTTAATAGATGGTTCCCTTCAGGGTCAGGGTTTAACCACCACCCTCTCTATCCACGTCCCATTCTCCGTTATTACCCCTATGAAATAAACGCCCGGTGGGCCGCTGATTTCGATCTCCTCTGGTCTATTGGTTCGGGCGGTGATTTCTTTTACTTTCTGACCCATTGCATTGGTAATGATGATGCGCGCTTCTTCCTCTGTACCAGAAGACACATTAACCGTAAGCAGCCCGTTATTAGGATTAGGATAGACGGTCATTGTAGGCTTGCCGAACGGGGGAGCGACCACCCCCGCCGTATTATTATAAGTAAAGTTGCACAGCTTGTAATTCACAGGCAACGACGCAGTTACCGCACGGACACGACAGAACTGATCTGTAAAAAACAGGTTACCGCAGGTATCTAAGCAAATTCCGCGAACCATTACTTGTGCGGCGGTAGCCGGACCCCCATCTCCTATGGAATCAATGGTTGTAGGGATCCAAGCACTAGAGCCTGTGCCTGCATAGGTAGTTATGATGCCGCTCGAGGCATTAACCATTCGTATCCGCGCATTACCATAATCAGCTATATATATATATCCTGTTTTATCACAGGTAAGATGCAAAGGGTTGTATAATTTTGCAGCAGTGGCTTGCCCGCCATCACCGCTAAAGCCTGCTGTATCGTTTCCCGCTACTGTAGTGATGATTCCTGTGGCTACAGTTACCTTGCGTATGCGGTTAGCTTCTGCAATATATATATTACCGGCATTGTCAAGGCATACTCCTGCTGGATAATCAAGCGAATCTGCAGTGGCAGGGCGGTTATTGCCGCCAAAGCCGGTGCCCCTAAATCCGGTACCGGCAACTGTAGTGATAATACCTGTTGCCGCTGTTACTTTGCGTATCGCATTATTATAATAATCGGCTATATAGATATTGTTGGCGGCGTCAATTGCTACGTCTCTGGGATTATACAAAGTTGCGTTAGTGGCAGGCCCTCCGTCCCCTTTTAAGCCGCCATGGATGGCTGTATCGTTGCCCGCTGCTGTGGTTATTATGCCTGAAGCGAGGTTTACCATCCTGATACGATATTTATCATCTGCTATATACAGATTATTGCTTGCCGCGTCTATGCAAATACCAGATGGAGCATTTATATAGGCGCTTGTAGCAGATATATTGTCGTTGGTAGCTGTTGCCGGGCCTCCACCTGCAAAGGTAGTGATGATACCGGTAGCTGCATTTATCTTCCTGACAAGGCCGCCTTTCCCTGCCCCCTGATCTCCTATATATAAATTACCTGCATTATCACGGCAAATGCTATATGGGGCATTCACTGATGCACGCAGTGCTGAACCGCCATCACCTTGATCAAGACAACTGTTGTTACCTGCTATATGGATAACATACTGGGCCGTCGAAGCCTGGTAGCATAACAGTAGCATGAATAATCCAAATACCCTGCCGGCAGGCAGGCAGGCACCAAGCAGTTTAGCATTTTTTTGCAATAAAAAAATCAAGCCTGTATTTTTCATAACATTAATTTAAACGACTAATTAAATGAATACTTACCCTTCCTATCTTAAAAGTAAACCTTTTTGCTTCAAAAGAGAAAAAACAACCCGTCCCGCAAAAAAGCGGGACGGGATAAGGAAATTATTGCTTTACAAAAACGCTATTATATTGCCGTACTCCTTCCTGGTACATATTAATGATATAACTGCCTGGCTTTAGGGTACTAATATCTATTGCCTGCACACCTGGCTGCAAGCTACCTTGTAGTTCAGAGCGGCCCAGCATATCAATTATTTCATAACGCCCCCCTTTTGTCCCCGGATTGTTTACTGTGAGGCTCAATGTTGCCGGGTTCGGATATACTTGCCACGGCAGCGCAATAGTATTGGTCACAGAAGCGGGCTTAGTATGCCTGAAGGCATAACCATTGCTACCGGGTGTGGGATTGTAAGTAGAGGTCTTATAATACACCTCCGAACAATGCGTGAAAGGGTTTACAAGAAAGAACGACCATGCGCACAACGTTAAGTCTGCAGGTTTGTTGCATGGTGTGCTGATGGCGTTCAGATAATTTCCGTTCACGAAATTCGGCAGTATAGGCGTAGTATTCACCTGGAAGTAAGGTTGGGTAACAGGTGGTGGTGAGAATGCGGGTATAGTACCAAATGCAATCCAATCTATTGGCTCCATATACACATTAGGCACCCCTCCCAATGCAGCGTATTCATTGATATAGTGTGATACCTGGTATTGCGTATTGTTATTACCGCCAAAGGCTACAGTAGGTGAAAATGGAATATCGCCTGGCATATAATACGTTGCATCATTCACGCCTCCAGGAACCTGGTTATCAGAAGTTATAGAACTGACTCCGGGCCATGGGCCTACCTCCGCTGCTACTTTGTAGTAAGAAAAGAAAGGCGTCGGCCAGTTGATATTATAATCATCAGGTGCGTCTATGCGGGGCTGAGTGATACCTGCGAAATTGATGTACTGTAGAACCGGGGGAGTAAAGAAAGTCATTGTTGAAAAATCATATTCGGCATACATTAAATTAGTACCTGTAGGATCCGTATAAGTGAATAAACCTACAATGTCAATTGGCGTAGGCGGGCAAGTAGGGCAATAGGGCTGCTGCCGTTGAATGGCGGCAACATCTGGCTGGTAGCCGGCTGGCGATATTTGTACCAGAAATGGTGAGAAGGGTGTTATGGCGGCTACAGGCGCGTTCAGGCTGCTCTGGTATGCATATACCGTAGAGGCAGGCGGCATACCTGGTACATAACTATCCCAGGTCACTATAAATTTATCGCACCAGGGCAATCCGGTCATCGCGGTATTGCCAGCTTCGGCCACTATGTCTATGTGTACATTATAAGAACCGGCAGCCCCGAACCCGGTGAAAAAAGTACTGCCTGTATAAGTAACGATAAAGACGCCAGGCCCTGTATAATGCACTAAGAAATAGTCAATCTGTGGCTGGACGATCATTCCTCCACTGTTGGAATAGGCGGCAGCTACCCTAAAATCGGTCAGGGGATGTACAGCGTCATTCCCAACGATAATATCCGGCTTGGTTATATAAAAAGGCCCGGGGAATATTAAATTATACTTGATTTGCTGCATGAAGCCGGAACCAAGATCTTTGAATACTACGCCGCCTACCATACCATTACCATAATAATCTGAAACAATAAGCGAACCCTTACCGGGCAGGTGGTCAATAGTGTCATAATAGTCAATCATTGCGGTATTGATACCGGCAATGTACAGTGAGTCGCGATACCAGAATATATCTGGGTTCATTGGATTTGGCGGTATTGGCGGATACATTTGTGCAAAGGCCGTGCCTTGCATCATCAGGCCTGCAAGCAGTGCGAGGCCTGATCTTAAAAGTTTGTTTTTCATAAATTTTATAATTTTTTTTATAATTTTTTATAATCTAACTGGTGAACAGTAAAATGAAATTTAAGCATTGGCGCCTAGCGCGTATTAAATTCTGATAGTTCCATAAGCAGTTGGTTTTAATTTTCGTATGATTTTTCCCGGCCGGGATATCAATTACGAAGGTATAACATACTTATTTGTATTTCAGTAAATTACAACTTTATTTTGTTCGCTATGTGAACAAATTGTTCATATGGTGAACAAACAGCGCCCTGCCGGGAAAGTGCGTGTTATTTACGATAAAATTTCCCTCAGGTCGGCGTTGTAATAATCAAGAAGCCTTACCAGCATTTCAAAACTGAGGCATAGGTAACTGCCATGTTCTATCCTGCTTATTATGGAATGACTGATGCCTGTGCTGTTTTCTACGGAGTTTAGTTTTTCGTTTCTCGTATGGCGTATATGGTGCATTTTTTTCCCTACCTGTTCCAATAAAATAATTAAAGATGGGTTTTGTTTCATAATGTTGTTTTTAATTTGCCATAAAATTATGATAATCAATTCATCCGGCATATGTACAAAAAGCTCCCATCTTTTGGCTTTTTAGACAGAATCCCCGGTTTTTCAGACATAAACGGGGGCGCTTTAAAGCCCCGGCCCTTGAGGGAGGTGATATCATGGCCCGCATTTTTGGGACTAATAACATTGATAATGGTATAGGAGTTTGCGAACCAGATTAAGTTCGGAGGTCTAATCGCTGAAAACCAATAAGTTGCAACTCACTATAGCCTGTATTTTATGTCACCCTTTCAGATTCTGTGTTCATTACCTAATCTTTCTGCACTTTTTTATTTAAATTTGTTCCTTAAGGCGGTTTTATACCAGCCTGTTTAGAGTGGCCCTTTGTGGCTACTCTAATTTTTTTTAACACACAT
>CAISOH010000189.1 GCA_903887005.1 uncultured Bacteroidota bacterium
AGCCCTGAAAGGGCGAAATATGTTAGCGATGGGCAACGCCCATCGGTTAAATGAAAGAACACCGGTAAGCCCTGAAAGGGCGAAATATGTTAGCGATGGGCAACGCCCATCGGTTAAATAAAAGAACACCGGTAAGCCCTGAAAGGGCGAAATATGTTAGCGATGGGCAACGCCCATCGGAACGTCATTCATTAAGTCAATGACATTGCGGCGAGGAATATAATACCCCTGAAATCAGTGAATATTTCATTGCCATTGCTCAATTAAATGGATATACCCTATATTTATCTGAATTTTGAAACCACCATGATGTATAAATTTCTGATTGGCCTTTTATTTGTCATTATTATACCGGGCCAGCTAAAATCGCAAATACTTCCCAAAGAAGGCGCTTTGCTTCATTACCGGCTGATAGGTTTTTCTGTAGCTATTATTAAGGAAGTTAGTAATTATAAAATTGAAATTGCAAAAGGATACTTTAGCCAAGAAGAGCCTTTTAAAAAGAATATTATTCAATCGCTTAACGGCAAAAACAACAAAAATATTCTGGAAGTACCTTCTTTTGGCTGCCAATATACCTGGCGCGTAGTTTATAGCATTGGCAAATCAGAAATAACAAAAAGCGGATTCCATCATTTTAGTACGTTGATGGATCCGAAAGTAGATACGGCTATTACACGTTGCCGGATCATAAAACCCGCTGCAAACTATAAAGACGCTTATGTGTTTTATGATGGCACAAGAACGCTTTATGACATGAATGGCCATCCGGTATGGTATCTGCCGTCAGTAAAGGGACTACGCAATGATGAAAATGTGGAACTGTGCGACATCAAATTGTCACCGGCAGGTACGATTACTTTTATACTTGGCGACCAGGCCTGCGAGATAAATTACAATGGTGAAATAACCTGGAAAGCTCCGGACAACGGGATAGTAAGCGGAGATAGTATAGAACATTATCATCACGAATTCACACGGCTGAATAATGGCCATTATATGGCAATAGGAAATGAATTCACTTTGTTTAATAACAATCCATCCTCTCCAAAAGACAGTATTTTACAACTTCTTTACGGCAAAAAAGTAATCAGGGACAGCCTTCTCAGCTATATGAAAAGAGGGTATATGCAAATGCCATTCGGAACAATTATAGAATACAACGAAAAGGGCGATGTAGTATGGTTTTGGAAATTATCAAAATACTTCAGGGAAACTGAGGTGGATTACTATAAGCCTCCGGCCCTAAGAGGTGGTTTTGAACCTCATCAGAACTCATTTTTTTTTGACGAAAAAAATCAAGCCGTTTATATAAGTTTAAGGAACCTCAGCAGGATAATTAAAGTGAAGTACCCGGAAGGCAATGTCATTAATAATTATGGACTGATATACAAAAACAATGTTCCCATAAAAGGAGATGATCTGTTTTGCCAGCAACACAGCCCCAGGATATCCCGGAAAGGCAACTTATACCTGTTTAATAACAATAGCTGTAATGAAAGTGAAGCGATCCCTAAGATCACCATTTTGCAGGAGCCAGCCTCTGATAAAGAAAAACTGAAAAAAATATGGGAATACGACTGTGCCGCAGGAGGTGATTTTAAGAAAACAATTGCTACCGGCGGAAATGTCGTGGAACTGCCCGACCAATCTATGTTTGTTTGTATGGGCAAACAATACGGCACTACATTTATTGTAAGCCCTGATAAAAAAATTCTGTGGAGCGCCATTCCGGAGACATGGAACGCGGATAAAAATAAATGGGAAATGATCCCGCAATACCGCGCCAGTATTATCAGCAGCCGGAAAGAACTGGAACAACTTATCTGGAATGATGAGCAATTACCAGTTCCTGCACCAGCCCATTAAACAGGTATTTATACCTAAATAAATTAGATTAATATATGGTATATTTACAGATTATTGATGATCCTTTTCCATGTCCCTAAGTTCAAGTACCAAATGCAACACGCTTAGTCAATTTACGTCCGGGGGTACCCCCGGACGTAAATTGACTAAGAATCCTAAACTTCGTGCTGCTTATGACTCCAAAATTTATTCA
>CAISOH010000190.1 GCA_903887005.1 uncultured Bacteroidota bacterium
ACTATTGGTTATTTTTTCCGCATTATTATTATATAAAATAATAATCTGAATAAAAAATTACGCACAGGGAACAGAATAAATTAGTAATTTTTTAAAAAATACTGTATTTTTATTGCAAATATTATTTTTTTCACTTGAAAAACATTTTATGAAACGAACCTTCATTCTTATGGGTGCTTTTGTGTTGTTGATAGGTTTGCCAACTACCCGGGGGCAAAGTATCAAACCAAACACGTTAAATACAAGCGGCGGAACACAAACAATAGGAAGAACAGAATTCGACTGGTCTGTTGGAGAAGCTGCGCTGGTAAATACTTTTTACGGACCTACCGGCAAAAATATTATAGTAACACAAGGCTTGCTCCAAAATGAGATGTCAACCCCGGTAAAAATAGCAAATACCAACCTGGCACAACACCTGCAGGTTTTTCCAAATCCTGCAAACTCAATAGTTAACCTGCAATATACCTCTCCTGCTGACGGTATGCTTGGCTATCGTTTAATGGATATGGCCGGCAAAGTAATTATACAACATAGCGGTGAAGTAAAACAAGGTATTGCGCTGGAACAATTAAATATTTCAGAACTTGCTGCGGCTACTTACCTGCTTGAGGTTTCATTTAAGGATAACAGCAATATAGACGCAATGACTTCTTATAAAATTGAAAAACTGAAATAAATTTTCAACTATTAAAAACTTAAAAAATTGTTTATGAAAAAAACATTACTGACATTAGCTATTACACTCTTTACGGTTGCTGCTTTTGCACAGGCGCCTAATGGGTTTAACTACCAGGGTGTAGTAAGAGATGTTACCGGCGCGCCCTTTTCCAATAAAGCAATTAATTTGCGTCTCACCATCCATGATGCAACCGCAACAGGTACGGTCAATTACCAGGAATGGTTTAATGTTACTACCAATTCATTTGGGCTGTACAATGTGATAGTTGGTACCGGTACCGTATTATTTTCGTCATCTATTCCCCCTCACCCTAAATTTTACGTGCAGGATTGGCCCGCACACCCCCAGTTCATGCAGGTGGAAGTGGACCTTACCGCTACCGGTGGAAGCTATACCGACCTCGGTTCTGCACAATTAATGAGCGTGCCTTATGCATTATTTGCTGCAAACGGACCTACCGGTGCTCAAGGCTTACCTGGTCCGGCAGGACCTGCAGGCGCGACGGGCGCTACCGGACCAGCAGGACCGATAGGTCCTATGAGACCAGGAGTTGATTCCGTAACTGCCGGCGCAGGACTTTCAGGCGGTACAATAACTACATGGGGTACTATTAGTATGCCAAACGTAGGAACTGCCGGCACCTATGGTTCAGCAACTACTGTACCGCAGATCACTACCGATCCTCAGGGCAGAGTAAGCAGTGTTACAAATGTTCCTATACTAGGCGATAACTGGGGCGCACAGGTTGTTCAGGTTGCATCTCCTGTTATTATCGGTGATGGAACTCCATCTAATCCGATTAACCTTGGACAGAATGGGGCAGCACTCGGTCAAATAATGAGGTGGAATGGTACGTCATGGGCTCCGGGTTCCGTTGGCGGAACAGGTACTGTAACTTCAATTACCACTACTTTGCCTATTTCAGGCGGGCCTATCACATCTGCAGGTAATATTAGTCTAGCTAATTCAGGTGTTGCTCCCGGAGTATATGGTTCTGCTTTAGGCGCAACGGTTCCGGTTATTACAGTTGATGCTCATGGATTGATAACATCAGCGTCAAATGCTATTCCTACTTTGGCCGGTGATGCAACCGGGCCAATTGGCACAACTAAAGTTGTAGCCTTACAAGGGACCTCAGTAAGCGCTACCCCACCCACTTTAAATCAAGTGCTGGAATATACAGGAACTTCATGGACGCCTACTACTCCTACACCGGGCTTTACAAGCACAGGAACTGCTAATTATATTCCCGTATTTACATCGCCTACCAGTGTTGCTAATTCAAAATTGTATGAGGATCCTACATCTTTCATGGTAGGATTAAGCACCACCACTCCGAAAGCTTCATTCCATATTATTACCAAAGATTCTATGACTGGCTGGTTTTCCACAGCTGTTGCCACGCCTCCTGTGAAACATGGTATTGTTGAAATGGATTATGCAGGAACTGCAAATTCAGGCACCGCTCTCCAGGCAAATGCATATAATGTTGCTTCCAATAATAACACATGGGGCGTAGAAGCTTTAGGTACAGCCGTAGGCGCTGATGCACAAGGCATTTCAACATTAGTTTCAGGAACTGCAAGTGTAAGAGGGCTGGATGCATCCGGTTATGGTAATGATCAATACTCTATGGGTATTGGCGCTTATGGAAACGCAAATGGTGGTGCTCCACTCACATCTTATGGTATTGTTGGTAATGCTACAGGTGGTGGCACTAACTGGTCAGGTTATTTTGTAGGTAATGTTAATATTGGTGGAAATCTTACCGTAGTAGGTACCAAATCATTTAGAATTGACCATCCACAAGATCCCGATAATAAATACTTGTATCATTCCTGTATTGAATCAAATGAAATGATGAATATGTATAATGGCAATATTACCACTGATGCAACTGGAGTTGCTACTGTTACGCTGCCAGGGTACTTTGAAGCGCTGAATAAAGATTTCCGTTATCAGCTAACTGTCATAGGAACCTTTGCACAGGCTATCGTTTCAAAAGAAGTATCTCACAATACATTCGAGATAAAAACCAGTGTACCTAATGTTAAAGTTAGCTGGCAGGTAACTGGCATAAGGAATGACGCCACTGCAATTGCCCACCCAATGGTTGCAGAAGTTGATAAAGAATCATTCAATAAGGGCAAGTACTTAGATGCAAAATCTTTTGGAAAACCGGCATCTCAGCAAATTGGTTATGAAGTTTCAAAACCAGCTCGTGCAAAATTCACTCAAACAACAACAGAAGAAAGTAAAAATCAAAAATAGTTCTGACAAAATCAATAAATAAAAAAAGCTCCTGAATTA
Organism: uncultured Bacteroidota bacterium; assembly: GCA_903887005.1. Taxonomy (GTDB): domain Bacteria; phylum Bacteroidota; class Bacteroidia; order Chitinophagales; family Chitinophagaceae; genus Nemorincola. The sequence continues at coordinate 2,993 of CAISOH010000190.1, forward strand.
CAGGAGCTTTTTTTATTTATCGCTTGCACTCATCAAACTTTGTGCTTGCTACTTTGATCATTTCTTATTCACTGATAACTTTTGACTTTTGACTTTTTAAATTATCTCCCCTACCATATCTTTCGGGTCCACCCATTCGTCAAACTGTTCTGAGGTTACATAGCCAAGGTCTATTGCAGTTTGTTTTAGTGTCTTGCCTTGTTTGTGTGCGGTCTGGGCTATCTCTGCAGCTTTATAATAGCCTATCTTAGTATTGAGCGCTGTAACCAGCATCAGTGAATTGTTTACATGTTTTTTGATATTCTCTTCAATAGGCGCTAACCCTTCCGCGCATTTGTCATTAAATGATACACACCCCTCGCCTATCAGCCGTGCGCTGTGCAGAAAATTATAGATCATCACAGGCTTGAATACATTCAGTTCAAAATGGCCGGTAGCCCCCCCAATGCCTATGGCGACATCATTGCCCATCACCTGTGCTGCTATCATCGTAAGCGCTTCACACTGTGTAGGATTTACTTTTCCCGGCATGATGGAAGAACCCGGCTCATTGTCCGGTATATGTAATTCACCAATCCCTGAACGTGGGCCGGAACTCAGCATACGGATGTCGTTTGCTATTTTCATCAGGCTCACAGCCACCATCTTCAAAGCGCCGTGCGTTTCTACGATAGCATCGTGCGCGGCAAGGCTTTCAAATTTATTTTCCGCGGTAATAAACGGCAAGCCTGTAAGCAAGGCTATATTCTCTGCAACTTTTACAGAATAACCTTTTGGTGTATTGATACCAGTGCCCACGGCAGTTCCTCCCAATGCCAGCTCGCTGAGATGAGCAAGCGTATTATTAATAGCCCGTAATCCATGATCCAGCTGCGATACATAACCGCTAAGCTCCTGCCCTACTGTAAGCGGAGTAGCATCCATAAAGTGGGTACGGCCTATCTTCACCACATGCATGAATTCTTTTGATTTTTTCAACAGGGTATCGCGCAGCTTTCTGATACCGGGAATGGTTACATCCACCAGCATTTTATATGCCGCAATATGCATTGCCGTCGGAAAGGTATCATTAGAAGACTGTGATTTGTTTACATCATCATTCGGATGAATGAATTTGGTTTTATCCGTAAGCTGCCCGCCATTCAAGACATGCGCACGGTAGGCAACCACCTCGTTTACATTCATGTTCGACTGTGTGCCGGAACCGGTCTGCCAGACCACAAGCGGGAATTCGCTATTGAGTTTGCCTTCAAGGATTTCATCGCAGACTCTGCATATTATGTCCGCTTTATCCTGTGTCAAAACGCCCAACTGACAATTAGTAATAGCCGCCGCTTTTTTGAGATAAGCAAACGCGCGGGTAATCTCCAGGGGCATCTTGTTTATGTCCTGGGCAATTTTGAAATTTTCAATGGAGCGTTGTGTCTGCGCACCATAGTAAGCAGCTACAGGAACTTTAACCTCGCCCATAGTGTCTTTTTCTATCCGGAATTCCATAGTTATTGTTATTTGATTAACGGTTGCAAAGGTAATTATCAATTAGAATTTGAGTATGTATAAATTTTTGAGCATTTTGTTTAATATACATTTACAATATAATCATAAAAAAGCAAATAGTAAAGTGCTGCCAATTGCAGTTTTTTTTTGTTTTTGAGATATTTTTTACCTTTGCTTTATGAAACGTATAGTATTTATTTTATTATTATTTCTGGCTTTTACAACAGGTTTTGCTCAATCTTATTTAGGGTATGGCAAAACCAAAGCCGACTATGAACGTGTTTTTGGCAAATTCATGAAATTCTATAACAATGGGCAATCAGATAGCATATACAGCATACTATCTGATAAATGGAATGAGGAAAATAAAAGGTCAAATTGGAACGCTGATATTATCAGAATAATACAGGAGAGTATCGGTAAAATTGAATCCTATAAATATATAGATACGTTTAGAGGTAGAATTGATGCATATTCAAATCCGATGGTGTATTTTAAGCTGGTTTTTAATAAACCGGCAAAAAGCCATGTTCCGTCTATAAATAATAAGAAAGAGCACGCTGTGTGTTTATCTCTTGATGAAGAAGGTAAGATTTTGGGGCTCAACTTTATTACCAGCTCACCTGCAGTTGATAGCCTGATTTCAAAGTATTAGTGTTATTTTCAATGAAATTGTCCGCCTAAGTAATGATTTACAAGCTACAAAACCCCCTTTATCACCACAAGAGACAAACTACCAATAATTATCCATAACAATACCCCCTGCAAAATAGGCCGCCAGCCCACCTGCCGGATGGTATTTAAAGAGAGCCCGGAGCCAATAAGGAACAGGGTCACCACCAATCCTTTCCTGCCAAACAGATAGATATACTGGAAGAGCGTGCTTCCTGCCATTTGAATATTTAAAACAGGAAAATAACGAGGCAAATAAGTAGATGCGATAATGGCGAGAATGAAGTAGAATATGAAGTAGGGTATCTTGATCTTTCCTGTGCTTTTCTGGAAATAAGCGGTGGCAAGAGATATTGGAATGATCCATAAAGCCCGCTCCAGTTTGATGGTGGTGGCTATCTGAAGGGCTTTGTCACTGAACTTACTTGCGGCGCCAACCACAGAGCTTGTATCGTGTATGGCTATTGCGCACCATGTCCCGAATTGTTCATCGGTAAAACTGATAACATGTTGCCCTAACCAGGGGAAAATAAATAAGGCAATGGAATTGAGAATGAAAATAGTTCCCAGCGACACGCTTATTTGTTCATCATTCGCATTAATTATAGGCGCGATTGCCGCTATCGCGCTGCCCCCGCAAATAGCAGTACCATTAGATATCAGTGCCGAAGTATTCTTGTCAATCTTCAGTTTCTTGCCAATAAAATAACCAGCTAAAAGCGTAATGCCTATGGTGCCGATAGTAAAGAAGAAACCCTCTTTCCCGGCTTTCAGGGCATGTTCCAGGTTCATATTAAAGCCGAGGCAAACAACGGATACCTGTAATAGTAAGGTTGTAGCTTTTTTATTCAGGTGTATGAATGGATGACCTATTACCAGGGCGATTACCAATCCTGTAAGTAAGGCTATGGGAGGATCTACCGGTAATGCGATACATGCCGCCATGCATAAAACAAAAATGACCTGCCTGATACCATTAGGTAAGTTTAGTAATGTCGCCTTCATTAATCTGTATTATTGTACCCCCAGGAAGCACAGGGTCAAAGATAGTATTATGAGTTACATTTTGTTTCTGTCATTTATTGATTTGTGGGATGTTTGTTAATATTTCAACAAATCAGAATTTATGAATCTCAATTTAATATTCATTTTATATCTTTGTCATCTCCCGATGAATAAAAGGCTTTATCTTATTCTGTTTCCAATTCTTGCATTAATAGTCAGTATTAATTGCAGGGGGGATAATACGGTGTTCTCCAATAAGCCTTTTTCCAACGCTACTATTATAACTGCTGCTCAAAATCATCTTCCTTATTCTGTAAACCTAAATAAGCAAAGTGATCATAAAGCAAAAAATGCCATCCGCATTAAAGCATGTGAGGGTTCTGCTGCAATAGTTTTTATCGCCGGTTGGCTTCCGGTTTCAATAAAATCTTATCATACAAAGCCAATCTATTTTTACAATAACAATCACACCCTTTCTTTTCACTCCTGCCAACATAAGTTACGAGGCCCTCCTGTTGCATAATCTAAGGTCAGATAGCCAAGCATATTGATTTGGCTATGAATAGGAAGATTTGATTTATTTTTAATTCTTAAACGGGTTTTATGCCTGTTCTCCTTTTTCTTATGAATAAAAATATTTCCAGGCGCTTTAATGCCTTGCAAAGGCTTATGCTTATTATTTGCTGCGTCCCGATTATTGGTAATGCACAAACATTAAACCTGTATGATGCTGTAAACAAAGCTGTCACTAACTATCCGCTCCTGAGGCAACGGCAGTCGGAGATATCAGCAGGCAGGGCACATGTGAATACGGTAAATGGCAGTCGTTTACCATCTTTATTGTTAATGGACCAGATTAATATCGGTACAAACAATTCATTGCAGGGGTCTTATTTAACCTTCGGAATGATACCATCTACACCAGGTACCAACAACAGCCCTATACAAAACAACAGCCTTAATCCGAATAATGAAGCCGTATCATTTCTGCAATGGGAATTTTACAATTTTGGATATTACAGGGCGCAGCAAAGGGAAGCACGGGCGCAACTGGCGGTTAACGAGGCTAATTTCTCCAGTGATAAATATCTGGTGACAGAAAATATTATATCCTTATACCTCGATTGGCTGAAGAAATTCAGATTACTGCAAATACAAAATGAAAATTTGCAGCGGGCCCGGGTAATATTGACAGCTATAAGGGCAACCGTAAATAGCGGACTTAAGCCCGGTGTTGACAGCAGTACAGCAAGCGCGGCATTTTCTGACGCACGTATAGCCTACCTGCAGGCGCTTGATGAGTATAATTACGACAAAATTACCATATTGTCTTATACCGGGCTGAATACTAATAATTTAATGCCTGACAGCTCTTTTATTACCGCTGCATTGCTGCAAGGCCCTGCCCAGGTAGTGCCGGCTGATAGCGTGCCCGCAGTGCATCCGTTGCTTAATGTATATGAGAAACAGTATGAACAGCAAATAGCGGATAATAATACCATCTCAAAAAAATATCTTCCCAAACTTGGTTTAGATGGGGTTACATGGCTACGAAATTCCGGCATTTCTTATTCAGGTGTTTACCCTCAAAGCATTGCAGATGGCTTGCCCTACAGCAAATACAATTATTTATTCGGTGTTACGCTTTCTTACAACCTGTTCGACCTGAAACACAGGCACGACCAGCTGATAGAAGGCAGGTATGCGGCGGAAGCAAAGCAAAGTGCAATGCAAACACAGCAACTAAACCTGAACAAAATGATGCAGCAGGCCAATAGTACCTACGCTACAACTTTGGAAAAACTGAAAGAAATACCTGTGCAGTTATTTTCTGCAAAGCAGGCTTATGGCCAGCAGGTGGCGCTCTATAAATCAGGGTTGAATACACTAATAGACGTGACGAATGCGCAATATGTATTGCTGCAAGCGGAAACAAACTATGTGATAACGCAGGATGAGCTTTTGCAGCTATTGTATATACGTGCCGGCCTCGGCGGACAATTAGATAATTTCTTACAAAATTTTAAACGATAAATTATGAGCTTAGTATCAGCATCGCTTAAAAGGCCTGTAACTGTTTTGGTGTTTGTGTCCGCGGTATTTTTCGGCTCATTTTTAGCTATAAATACCATACCGATAGATATATTTCCAAAACTTAACCTCCCGGTTATTTATGTTATAGAGCCTTATGGCGGCATGACACCGCAGCAGATGGAAGGTTTTTTCTCCACCCGGCTTGCCGACCAGTTCCTGTATGTGAATGGTATAAAAAATATCAGCAGCAAGAACATACAGGGCATTAGTATTTTAAAACTTACCTTTTTTGAGTCCACAGATATGGCTGAAGCTACCGGACAGGTAGCTTTGCAGCTCAACCGGGCAATGACATTCTTTCCGCCTGGAGCGCTGCCGCCGCAAGTAGTAAGGTTTGACGCTTCTTCACTGCCGGTGGGCACATTGGTATTCAGCAGCCCCGGCAGGAAACTGGAGGAGATAAATGACCTTGCATCCACACGTATAAGGCCGTTGTTCTCAACTGTGCCGGGTTTGTCTGCGCCACCTCCCATTGGCGCTAATATGCGAACCGTAGTAGTGAACATTGATCCCAATAAATTACGTAGTTATAATCTTACGCCCGATGAGGTTGTAGTGGCTATCGCTCATAACAATGTGACATCGCCATCCGGCAATATCCGGATTGGCAATACAATGTATATGGCCACAACCAATGCGCTGGAAAGCAGCGTAAGCGCATTTGGCGATATACCGGTACGAACGGATAATACCAATACGATTTTACTCCATGATGTAGGAACGATACAGGATGCAGCAGATGTTACTACCGGTTATGCACTTATTAACGGGAAGCGTTCTATTTATATGCCCATTGTAAAAACCCCTGATGCTTCGACATGGGAAGTAGTAAAAAATCTCAAATCAAAGTTGCCGGAAATGCAAAGCCTGCTGCCGGATGATGTACACATCACTTACGAGTTCGACCAGTCGGTATTTGTAATGAACTCTGTGAAAAGCCTGGTAACAGAAGGTATCCTGGGCGCCATACTTACCGGGTTGGTGGTACTTCTCTTTCTGAAAGACTGGCGTAGTTGTATTGTAGTGGTGATCACTATACCTCTGTCTGTGCTGAGCGCTGTATTCTGCCTGAAGATGGCAGGACAAACCATCAATATCATGACGCTTAGCGGACTGGCGTTAGCTATTGGTATTCTTGTTGACCAGGCAACGGTAACGATTGAAAATATTCACCAGCACCTCGAAATGGGTAAACCCAAAAGGCTGGCAATTTATGACGCCTGTACAGAGATATCCTTTCCGTTGTTTCTTATTTTGCTGTGCGTTATAGCAGTATTCGCGCCATCTTTTATTATGCAGGGAGTGCCGAGGGCTTTATTCCTGCCGCTATCTCTTTCCATTGGTTTTGCAATGATCGTTTCTTTCCTGTTAGCGCAAAGCATAGTGCCAATAGTGGCCAACTGGCTGCTGAAAGAGGATATGTTTAAATACCATCATGGAGAAAAACATGCTCATGCCGGGCTTGCTCTTGATGATCAGGAAATAGCGGATATAGAAGAGCATTTAAGCAAGGAATTATCAGAACCGGAAAAGAATGATTTTTTTGAAAAAGTAAAAATGGGATTTCTTATTTCGCTTAATAAAATGATAACGAATAAGAAGCGCAACGTTAGTTTATATATTATCCTTGTCCTGGTATCAACAGGTATTTGTTTTGTTTGGATCGGTAAAGATCTTTTGCCCAAAACAAATAATGGTCAGTACCAGATAAAGCTGCGCCTGCCGGATGGCACACGCTTAGAACGCACAGAAAGTATGGTGCTTGATGTGTTACAACTATTGGATAGTATCACCAACCATCATGTGGAGATAAGTTCAGCCTATGCGGGCATGATGCCAACCAACTACGCTTCTACCAACTTGTATGTATTCAACAGCGGTACCCACGAAGCCTCGTTGCAGATACAACTGGATAAGGATTTAAAAATGGGCAAGGATAAGTTCCAGGAAACTTTTCGGGCAACCATGCTTAATAAATTGCCGGATGTCAGGGTGTCTTTTGAACCGATAGAACTCACCGAAAAGATCATGAGCCAGGGCGCTGCAACACCTATAGAAGTGCAAGTGGCAGGAAAGGACATGGCAGAGATAGCGGATTATGCAAACAGGCTTACCAATGAGCTCAAAAAAGTGTCCTTCATGCGTGATGTGCAGATAGAGCAGCCTTTAAAGTATCCCACTATCAGCATTATCCTTGACCGCTATAAGATAGCGCAGATGGGGCTGAAACTACAGGACGTTTCACGGTCAGTTTCAGCTTTTACTTCTTCGAGCAGGTACACGGAGAAAAACCTTTGGTTAGATACCAAGAGCGCATACACCTTCCAGGTGCAGGCGCAGGTGCCTGAATATATCATGAATAATATCAGCAGCCTGAAGGAACTACCTTTACAAATCGGGCAAACAGGGCTTGTATTTCAGGATGTTGCTGATTTTCGCATAGATACTTCTTCCGGGGAATATGACCGCAGCGGCCCGCGAAGATATGTGACCGTTAGCGCCAACCTTTATAAAAAAGACCTACAAAGTGGTACTAATGCGGTGAATAAAACCATTAAGTCATTAGGAGTATTGCCTAAAGGATTGGTGATAAATGTGCAGGGTATGTCGAACCTGCTTACCGAGACTTTGGACAGCCTGCAAAGTGGTTTGCTGTTGGCGATAATAGTTATTTTCCTTTTGCTTGCAGCCAATTATCAGTCGTTCAAAGTATCCTTATCCGTGCTTTGTACCATACCTGCGGTATTGCTTGGTTCGCTTATCCTATTATTACTTACCGGTTGCACCCTCAACCTGCAATCTTACATGGGTATCATCATGTCCACCGGCGTATCTGTGGCAAATGCGATACTGATTGTTACCAATGCGGAAAAACTACGTGTGGAATATAACAACGATATGGTAAAAGCGGCAACAGTAAGCGCGTCCATAAGATTGCGACCTATACTGATGACCAGCCTTGCGATGATTGCAGGTATGATACCCATGGCAAGTGGTATGGGAGAATCAGGCGATCAGACGGCGCCGCTTGGAAGAGCAGTTATAGGCGGGCTTATAGCATCCACTTTTGCTGCATTGTATATAGTGCCGCAATGCTATGCTTGGCTGCAGCAGAAAGCAACACTGGAATCACCATCTTTATTGCCGGAGGCTGGTTAAAAGGTTAATAGGTTAAGAAGTTAATTGGTTAAACAACCATGAAACCCGAAGGGTTGATATTATTATAGCAGAATCAATACTTATGTGTTAAACCCCGAAAGGGTGACATTTTACTCATTAAATTTTTAGTTAAAAATAATTTTATGAATCACAGAATTCAAATTTTTGCAGTATTGGCAATCATTATATTTTTTGCCTCATGCGGAGACAAAGAAGAAAATAAAAAAACTACAGCCCCTCCTGTGGCAACGGCCACCTATAAAACGATGATACTCCAGCCGCGGCTCATAAGTGGCAATGTACAGTTACCCGGTGTTATGCAACCGTTTCAATTTGTGCAACTTTACCCAAAGATCAGCGGCTTCATAAAAAATGTAGCTGTGGACAGGGGGAGCCTTGTAAGACAAGGCCAGGTACTCATAACCCTTGAAGCGCCGGAAATAGAACAGCAGGTAGCATCGGCAAAACTTAAATATACACAGGCGCAGGCTACTTATATTACAAGCAAAGACAGGTATCGCCGCCTGTTGGAAACAAGCGTTACTCCCGGCACCATTGCGCCTTATGATCTCGAAGCTACAGCATCAAAAATGCAGGGAGACAGCGCAACCGCACAGGGAGAATACGCCAATTACAAGGCACAGGAAACCATGAAAAGTTACCTGACGGTTACCGCCCCGTTTGATGGCATTATAACAGAGCGCAATGTTCATCCGGGTGCTCTTGCAGGCCCCGGAGCGCAGAATGCAAAACCAATGCTGGTATTGCAGCAGCTGTCTAAGTTGCGTCTTGTAGTTGACATCCCGGAACAATATGCCATGCAGGTAAAGAACGGAGATAATGTAAAGTATAAAACAAACGCAATTCCGGGTGTGGAATTTACCGGCACAATATCCCGCTCCTCACAAAGTTTAAGTAACAACTATCGCTCCGAAACCATAGAAATTGATGTGCAGAACGTGGATAATAAGTTCAAGCCCGGTATGTATGCCGAAGTGGTATTGCCTACAAGTGGCAGTGCAAATGCCTTTGTGGTACCAAAATCTGCTGTTGTTACTACTACCGAAAGAAAGTATGTAATCACAGTTGACAATAACATCGCTCACTGGACAGATATCTCCGAAGGCAATCAAAGCAATGACTCCACCGAGATTTTCGGCAATCTGCATAACGGAAGCGAAGTGATTGTAAATGCAAATTACCAGGTAAAGGACGGGCAAACGGTTAAATAGTGAATGGGGTAATAAATTTAAACAGAACACTAAAAAATTTAATTATGTATAAACCCAGTTTAAAAGCGCTGATAGTATTAGCAGTATGTAGTGTTGCAGGTATCCTGGCTTGTAATAATTCCGCTCCCTCTTTAAAAGACGACTCCAATGTTATTAAGGATACATCAATGTTCATACCTCCCGACACAAATACTATCCCGCATGATCAGTTTGGAGAAATGGTACGTTATGGCAGGGAGCTGATAGTTAACACAGCTTATTATATTGGTCCCAATGGAATTGCAGGCAAGTACCTGGGCAATAAAATGAATTGCAGAAACTGCCATCTGGATGCAGGAACACGTCCCTTCGGCAGTAACTTCTTAAGTACTCATGGCCGCTACCCTCAATACCGCGGGCGTGAAAACAGGGTACTCAACCTTGGGGAACGCATCAATAACTGCGTAGAACGTCCACATAACGGTAAGCCTTTACCATTAGACAGCAAAGAGATAAATGCCATGGAGTGTTACATGAGATGGCTTTCTGCAAATGTGCCTGTCGGGCAACACATAAATGGAGATGAATATATTGAGATTGAATATCCCGACAGAGCTGCGGATATTCAAAAGGGAGCCGTAATATATGCGGCAGAGTGTGCTGTTTGTCATGGTAAAGATGGAGAAGGTAAATGGACCCCTGATTCCGCTACCTATACTTTTCCGCCGCTTTGGGGGCCAAAGTCTTACCAGAATGGCTCAAGCCCGTCAAGGGTAGTGAAACTCGCCAGGTTCATTAAAGCGAATATGCCTGATAAAAAAGCAACCTGGAGGAAACCTTATTTAACAGATGAACAGTCTATAGATGTTGCCGCTTTCATCAACGATGGAAGGATACACCCCCGGCCCCAGAAGAAAGATAAAACGATACCTGACTACCCGGACATTAAAATGAAAGCAATTGACTATGAAAGCGGCCCATACATTGATACCTTTTCAGAAATGCAACATAAATTCGGACCTTATAAGCCAATTATTGATTACCGTAAAGCGCATAATCTGCCTGTTATCTTTTAATGCATGAACAGGCTGGTTAAATAGTTAATGGGTTAAATGGCAAATTGCTAAATGGAATCAAGGGAAATCTATCCTTGCTTCCTTTTATTTACTTTTACAATCGGATGCCTAATTTATATATCATAGCAGGATGCAATGGTGCAGGAAAAACTACTGCCAGCTTTACTATACTGCCTGATATTCTCAGTTGCAGAGAATTTGTAAACGCTGATAATATCGCCTATGGTATTTCTCCGTTCAATGTGGAAGGAGTAGCCATTGAAGCTGGTAAAATAATGTTGCGCAGGATAGAAGAATTGTTGCAGGAAATGGCTGATTTTGCAATAGAAACAACCCTGGCAACGCGCAGTTATGTTTCATTGGTGCAAAAGGCGCAGGCATCGGGATATAAAGTGACGCTGTTGTATATATGGTTAAACTCTCCTGATCTAGCATTACAGCGTGTTTCCGAAAGGGTGCGTAAGGGAGGTCATAATATTCCGCAGGATGTGGTGGAAAGGAGATATTACCGGGGGATAAAGAATTTTTTTTCGTTATTTATGCCAGTTTGCGATCGATGGATATTTGCCGACAATTCACAGAATAAGTTAAATATTATAGCACATGGTAAAAATAAGTTTGAGGAAATGATAGAAAATAACGATATTTGGGAAATAATTAAAAATCAAGTTTATGGCGCTTAGTCCTGATGACAAAGATTTTTTTGCAAAAGTTGAAAACGGCCTTAAGTTAGCTATTCAGCGATTGTATGAGCAAAAAGCAGCTAATAACGAAATGGCAATCATTTCTGTTAATGGAGAAATCAAGCATGTTTCCGCCAGGGAACTTTTAGAAAAAGAAAAACAAGAAAAACACTAATTCCCGTTAACGAATATACAATAAACAAAACAGGTTCATGCGTCTCCGCATGAACCTGTTTTGTTTATTGTACTAATAAGTCTTGTTACAAGCCTCTAATGGTTTTCAGAGTTATTGGAACACTTTTATCTTCTCATTTTTAACTTTTGACTTAAACATTATTCCCCAATCTCCACAGCCTCTTCATGCCATGGGAATGTCTCCGCATTTTTACCGGTTTCCCAATAGAATTTGCCGCGCTTCTTATCGTTGTTACCAATTTCATTCATGGTTTCCACATCATACAGGCGGCCGTTTACCATTGTATAATGAACACTCTCCGTATTGAAAATGCTCTCCAGCGGGTTTTTATCCATAATCACCATATCGGCAAGCTTGCCTGCCTGCAGTGACCCTATCCAGTTATCAAGGCCGAGGTTAATGGCAGGATTAAGAGTGGCAGCCCTCAACGCATCCAATTGCGACATGCCTCCCTGGTTCAGCATCCATATTTCCCAGTGCGCGCCAAGTCCCTGTAACTGTCCGTGTGCGCCCATATTTACTTTAACTCCGGTATCACTTAGTTTTTTTGCACTTTGAGACACCAGCAGGTAGCCATTCTCGTATTCTTCTTCCGGTGCCATCACGCGGTGGCGGCTGCGGGTATCTATTACAGACCTTGGGGTGTACTTAAGCAATCTGTCTTTTTCCCACACATTGCTGTGCTGGTACCAGTAGTTTTCCCCGAATAACGCACCATAGCAAACTATCAGTGTAGGCGTATATCCTGTTTTCGAATTTCTCCAAAGCTGTATCACATCATTGTATAACGGAGCTACCGGAATGTTATGTTCTATAGTCGTATGCCCGTCAAGAATCATGGTCAGATTATGATAATAGAAAGAGCCGCCTTCCGGCACTACTTCCATCTTCAATTCCCTGGCAGCCTCAATCACCATTTGCCGCTGGTCGCGCCGTGGCTGGTTGTAGCTCTTTACACTGAAAGCCCCGTAAGCCTTGCTGCGTCTTAATGCGCTCTTTGCATCTTCCAGTGTATTGATTACCGCTTTAAAATCACCTTCTGCGCCATAAAGAATAGTTCCTGTGGAGAAAACCCTTGGTCCCACCATCATTCCTGCTTTTACCATTTCGCTCTGCGCGAATACCATTTCACTGTTCGCTGAAGGGTCGTGCATGGTAGTAACGCCATAAGCAAGGTTTGCATAATATGGCCAGTGCTGCTCCGGCGTGATCCCATACCTGAAATGACCGCCATGCGCATGTGCGTCCACAAACCCGGGCAGAATGGTCATCCCTTTGCAGTCAATCATTTTCATGTTGGGGGATATGGTCACATCCTTGCTTTTACCTACCTGCTTAATAAGATTTCCATCAACTATAATCGTACCATCTTCTATCACCTCATTTCCGTTCATTGTAATGATGCGTGCATTCCTGAAAGCAATCAGCCCTTTGGGCTTGTCTGTCTTTGCTGTAAGGCCAACATTTATGCCGGTTTCCGATGGTTTGAACGAAGAATCGGCCATTTGAAAACGGCTATCAACAGCCAGGGAAAAATACTGGTCGCCAAGCGTATAATGCAGTTTTTTGCTGTCGCCGCTCCAGTGGAGGTTGATACCCGCATCTTTCGATACTTTTTTTACCGGAAAATCAGTGATTTCCTGGCCCAGAGTTATCTCCCTGCCGGTATGTGGGAATGGCGCTACAAATACTTCATGCAGGTCCACAAACGCTACCCAATCCCCGTCAGGAGACACAGAAAACTGGCTCGAATACTTTCCTTTGAAAATGACCCTTTCATCACTGCCATCCCATTTGCAACTGTTAAATGTCTTATCAAGCGCCCCAAACAGGTTGCCGCCTGTCTGGTAATAAATACGGCTGCCATCTTTGTTAAACTTCGGATATTCTCCCTTGTCGGTAACAAATCCCGGTGCGCTGCCGTTGATCGTCATCATGTATATACCTGGCTTAATGGTGTAGGTATTGCCCATGATGTCATTGCTGCCCTCTTCGGTAAACACTACCCACTTCCCATCCGGCGAAACCGAAGGTGTGCGGTAAAGTCCTCTTTTTGAAGTCATGACTACCGCTTTAGCGCCGTTTTCCATACCTACCTTACATATCGCACCCTTCCCATTATCCGTCCAGGTTACAAACACCAGCGTTTTGCCATCAGGTGTAAAGGTTGGTTCAAATTCCAGTGCATTACTATTGGTTATCCGTTCCGGCCTGCCATCAGGCAACAGCTTTTTATAAATATGCCCCAGTGCGTTAAATACCAGCAACTTTCCATCGGGAGATGTAACGGCACTACGGATAACATTTACATTGAACTCATCAGGGTTTATGTTTTGCTTAAAGCGCACTGCATCCGTAATGTTCTTGTTTACATTGCAGGTGAATGGAATTTCTGTAGCGGAGTCGAGCCTTGATACGTCCACCTTCATTATTTTGCCACCTGCCCATATTACTATATTCTTATCATCGGGCGTCCATGCGTATCCGGTATAGGCACCATAGATGGTCCAGGCTTCCTGCTGGTCTTTATTCAGCCTGCTGTAAACGGGCCATTCTTCGCCTGTTTCCAGATCCCGCAGGTAGAGCACAGTTTTGGTACGCACCCTTTTCACAAAAGCGAGTACCTTGCCATTATGCGCTATCTGGGGTCGTACTGCCCCACCCGGTCCGCCGGTAACAGCTTCACTTGTCCCCTTTTCACGGTCAAACCTTTTTATCGCGAATATCTGCTTATTGGGGTCTTTATTGTATTCAAACGCCCCGCCCGGATACATATCTTCACTATAATACACATAGCGTCCGTCAGGCGATACACAAGGCTCATTGAGGTCTTGCTGGTCATTCTTTTTTGGCGTCAGTTGCAATCCCCCGCCACCATTAATATGATACATCCACAGTTCACCAGCGCCAAGGCTGCGGGTTGAAGAGAAATGTTTGCGTGCAATAATGTACTTGCCATCTGGCGTAAAAACAGGATTGTTCAGCAGGCGGAAAGTTTCCTTGGTCAACTGTTTGGCATGGCCGCCATTCTTATTCATGATCCACACATTATCGCCGCCGCCATCGTCTGATGTAAACAATATTTTCGTTCCATCAGGACTGTACCGCGGCTGCACGTCCAGTGCCAGTCCCATACGCAGTATAGAGGCTTCGCCGCCGTCTATGGGCATAGTGTAAATATCCCCCAGCAGATCGAACACGATTTCCTTGCCATCGGGAGAGACATCAAGGTTCATCCAGGTACCTTCATTAGTCGTAAAATTAGCCTCCTTACGGGGGCCGCCGGGATTATTTACATCCCATTTCTTCTTTTCTTTATCCTTTACCTCTGTTTTAGCATCCTCTTTTTCAGCCTTATTTTTATTCTTTGCCTGTAACAGCAAGGGAAAAGAGCAAAGCAATATTATTGCTAATAACTTGTCGATGTACATAAAAAACTATTAATGAAGGGATAAAGATAAGTTGCAAAATGGATAATTTAGAAAATAACTGATGGCTAATTATTTTTATCCTTTCTCCGCGTCGGGCACTGAGACCACCGGGCAGTAAAAAAACTTTATAAAGGAAAATCTTCAACTATTTTATATGCAAGGGCGATACAATCTTTTTCATCAAATCCTAAAACCGGCAACCATAGTATCTTACCCTTATCATACATTGTGTCTGACTTCATCATTTTATCATAGCTCAGGAAACCTAAAATGGCGGCCGAGACAGGTTTGTTGTCCTTGAAATTGACTCTGTATATATTCATTGATTCTTCCATCTGCTACTGAAGGAACAAAGCTATTCCAGAATCAACCGTTATTATATGATTGAAGTTATTGAATTCTATGATTTTAGTCAATATTCGCAGGTCTGGCGCTGGTCTACAGTATAACCATTGTGCTTAGGCAACCCTTGTCCTCCCAATTACCCCAGATTGTAATTGGCATTCATGGGGCTAATGAGATAATGGCAATGTGATGAAATATGATAAATTTTTAAAAAATCTCCATGTAGCAGTTACTGCTCCCGGCAAAAATTTTTATGAATTTAAATTTATCAAGTAAGATACTACAGATGTAATCGGTTGATTTATTCCCACAATTTAATTTTATTACTTTTGGCGGGCAACCGTATAAATGACTCATATCAAAAAAATCATAGTCTTTTGTAATAATTGTGTAGTTGTTGTTTTTTGCAAAATTCCATATTTCATTATCAAAGCTATTTAATAATCCTTCTGCTGAAACATGAGTAATAACAGAAAAAACAGGAGTGAGTTTTTCCACTAATCGTTTGGATAAATTTTCATCAAGCAGATATTTTTGCATGGCAGAATGTGTAAAATAAGAAGTTGGGAAAAGTTATGCTGCCGCAATAATATACTTCTTTTCTGCGTCTGCTGCATAAGCAAGGCAAGCCAGTATATCATTTTGTGTTAATTGCGGAAAGTCAGCAATAATTTCTTCGTGGCTCATGCCGGCAGCAAGGTAGCTAAGCACATCATGTACCGTGATCCTCATACCCCTGATGCAGGCTTTCCCGCTTCTTTTTCCCGCTTCAATAGTAATATACTCCCTGTAATCGGTCATGTTTTGGATATTTTATGACTAATCAAAGTTATGCAATTTATTGGATGTTTGATATTGAAAAATAAATCCAACAAGACGTAAAAATAAATCCAACAAGACGTAACCTGAATTATTCATAAAAAAAGGAAAAACCCTTGTGTGATTTAAGATAATTGCTTATCTTACAATTAGTTAGAAAGTTATCACACTATGAGTTTTTCCAAAAATAAAGGTACGACAAGTTTTGAAAATAGCCAGTCTG
>CAISOH010000191.1 GCA_903887005.1 uncultured Bacteroidota bacterium
CGGTCAAAATCAAAAGTTAGTGAACAATTACTGAAAATAACCTATGAATGTGTCATAGTAGATGAGTCACATAGAGCAAGGAGGCGAAATCTAGGAAAAGGAAAAGAGAGAGATGCACCACAGCCTAACAATTTGATGGCTTTTTTGATTGATATTGGTTCAAGAACTAAAAGTATGCTCTTGGCAACAGCAACTCCGGTGCAAATTAATCCAATTGAAGCCTGGGACCTGCTATTTATACTTTCTCAAGGCAATGAATTTGTCTTAGGAAATAGTTTTAGCATGTGGCAGAAAGAGGCATTTAGGGGCATTAATTTAATAACAGGAAAGGAAGAATTAACTGAAGACAATCAAAAATGGGATTGGTTAAGAAACCCATTTCCTCCAGCAGAAGAAAAGCCAAATACTTTTGGTGTATTCAGGAGGTTGGTTGATTTGCCTGCAACGAAATTCAATATTCCGGGTACTAATTTCTACCAATTTAATAATCAACAAAAAGCCATACTAAATCAAATATTTGCTGGTGATTTTTTAAAGAACCACAATCCTTATATCAGACATATTATTCGCCGGGAGAGAAAGTTTCTAGAAAGAACAATCAACCCAGATACGAATAAACCATATTTAGCTCCAATTAACGTGGTGTTGTATGGAGAGAAGGACGAGGAAGGAATACCCCTATCTACTCATCTTTTTGACGCATACAGTTTAGCAGAACAGTTTTCTCAACTACTTGGGCAAAGGGTGAAAAGCAGCGGGTTTATTAAAACTATGCTTTTACGCCGGATTTGCAGTTCGATGTATTCTGGTTTGTCAACTGGCATGAATATGCTTCATAATTGGATCAACGGCACTGATGATGAGGAAGATGATGTTGATGACGAAATTGATGATAGTTATGTTAACACCGCTGACTCCCCATATAAAAATCTGACTAAGGAAGAGACGCAATGCCTGGAACGGTTTGTGAAAATTCTTGAAGAACATCAGAGCAAGGATCCTAAATATGACTTATTGAAACAAATACTTACTGAGAATTATATTGTTGAGCCATGGATTAACCGAGGCTGTATTGTTTTCTCTCAATATTTCGACACAATTAAATGGGTATGTGATCGTTTTGCTGGTGAGTTTCCCAGTATAGTATTTGGGTTATATGCAGGTAGCGATAAATCTGGAATTTATGAAAATGGCTTTTACCATAGAAAGTCTAAGGAGGACATAAAGAAAATGGTAAGAAACAAACAGATTAAACTTTTGTTTGGAACCGATGCTGCAAGTGAAGGATTAAATCTTCAAGCGTTAGGTACATTGATAAATCTTGACTTACCCTGGAACCCAACACGACTAGAACAACGTAAAGGAAGGATACAAAGAATTGGTCAGGAGCGTGAAGAGGTTTTCATTTATAATATGCGTTATCGTGATTCAGTAGAAGACAGGGTTCACCAATTGCTTGCCAGCCGATTGCAGAATATAGAAGCTTTGTTTGGTCAAATACCTGATACATTAGAAGACGTGTGGGTAGAAGTAGCTTTAAATAAGATAGAAGACGCAGAAAAAAGGATACAGGATTTTTCGGAAAATGATACGCACCCATTTTACAATAAATATCAAAATCAGGAAAACATTAAGCCTATAAAATGGGAGGATTGCTCTACTGTTTTAGATAACTATGAGAAGAGAAAATACCTCTCGAAAGGTTGGGTATAATAAGTGCCATATAAAAGAATGATAAAGAATTTAACTAGCCAATGGAATACGTTTCTACATCAGCACTTTCAACCGAACTTGATATGAAGTCAAGTGACTTATTTGCAAAATTAAAGGCATTGGGTTGGATAGATAGATTAAATGATAAGTGGGTTTTGACCGAGCTTGGCAAACAAAAGGGCGGGCAGACGAGAACCAATCCGAAATACGGCGAGTATATAGTGTGGCCCGAAAACATTGTAATCGGAAATGAACAAGCCAAAGAAAGTGGCAAGTTAATTAACTCAACTGCTATTGGAAGCCACTTCAGTGTCTCCAATCAAAGAATGAATTTGATCTTTTCAGAACTTGGTTGGATTGAAAAAACTATCTCAGGCTGGACTGTAACAAAACTTGGCAAGACAGTTGGTGGCAAACAATTTGAGGACGAGACCAAAGGTAACACTTATGTGAAGTGGGCTGATAGCATTTTACAAAACAAAAGCTTAAAGGAAGTGTTCATGGATACGCCTTCTGAGAAAGAAGTTCCAATCCAAACTGTTACACTACAGCAGCAGACTACCGTCCAAATCACCGAAAATTTCAGAGACAAATACCCTGCGAATTTCAGAACACAGGACGGACATAGAGTTCGTTCAAAAGCGGAAATGATTATCGATAACACACTATATCAATATGGGCTGGTTCATGCCTACGAAAGAAAACTTCCAATAGACGAAAATGTTCTGTCAGATTTTTACATACCTGCAGGTAAGGTGTACATAGAATACTGGGGAATGGAAAATGATCCAAAGTACGCTGAACGGAAGAAAACGAAGATTGAAATTTACAAGAAACATGATATTCCTTTAATAGAGCTTACTGACGATGACATTCAAAACCTTGATGATCATTTACCGAAAAAGTTATTGAAATATGGTATCAAGGTATATTGATTGTTGATGCCGCCGGTCGTTCTATTGGATATAATTTATTCGCTTTATGGTGCTATTTGACAATAGATATCAATACGTAAAAGATCTGGGTGAAGGTGGCTTTGGAAAAGTCTTTTTAGCCAAAGAAGCGGTTTCTAATCGCTTGGTTGCTATCAAGCAATTGGCGATTAAAGACAAGCAAGAGCAAGAAGATATTATTCATGAAATAGAAATTGTGTCAAAATTTGAGAACCCCAATATAGTTACATACTACCATCATTTCTGGCAAGATGAACTATTGTTCCTCGTAATGGAATATTGTTCCGGCGGCAATCTGAGATCTAAAATTAAATCAGCCAACACCTCTAGTTCCGATATTTTTAGTTGGGCGCAAATACTTGCGAAATGTTTAGGTGGCATCCATGAAAAAGGTATTATTCATCACGATATTAAGCCAGACAATATACTTTTTAGCGAAAGTGGCACCCTGAAAATATCTGACTTTGGTCTTGCCAATAGAGAGGGCGGTACAAGGGCATATATGAGCCCTGAATCATTTGATTGGGATACAATAACAAAGAATGATCCTAGATTTGATATTTATGCCTTGGGGGTTACGCTCATGGAACTTTTGCTGAAAAAAAACCCTTTCTCTTCATTAGCAAAGGAGCAAATTATTGAACTGCATCAGAAAGCAGACTTCCAAATTAATGAACTACCAAATTGGCAACAGGACGTTATTCTCAAAGCTATTAATAAAGTACCTGAGTTGCGTTTTCAGAACATGACGGAATTTGAGGAAGCTATTAAAGCAAAAACAATACCTGTTATTTTTAATAAGGATACAATTAAAGCCGCTCAACTGGTTGAACACGCTGAAAAGGCTTTAAAAACGAAGAAGTGGATTAATGCTGCGAAATATCTAGAACTAGCTGATTCCAAATACCCAAATAATGTAACAGTGCTTCATGCGTTCGGTAAATATTACTTACAAATGCAGGAAATCACTAAAGCTCAATTGTACTTTGAAAAGGCGCTGAGTTTAAATCCCCGATTAGATTTACAGAAAGACTTAGGATGGATCAATTTGGAGAACAAAAATTATCCAATTGCGATTTCATTACTCTCTGACCACTTGCACCGGCATTCTGCTGACTTCGAAGCCTATAATTTATTACTTCGTTGTTACTATGAAACCAACAGGTATGAACCGGCAATGGAATTGGCTAAAATGCTAATGGAAAACAATGATAAATTACTTTGTTTTGCCAATAACTATTTCATTAGTTCTGCAATGCATAACCTAGGCAAGATGGTATTTTCAAACACTGTGTTGAAAGCAGCGGATAATCCCTTTATTGATTATAATTATTCTATTGTCCTAGACGATAGAGAAACGCATGATTTAGATAAAACACCAACTATGAAATCTAAGCTGCTTTTTATGGATTTCCATTTCAACAGCTTTGTAAAAAATACGGTAACATTTTTAGACTCAGATAATAAAAAAGCGGCTTTAGGCTCATTTGATAAGACAATTATCAAAATCGGCAGAGAAGGTTATGATGTAAATGATATTCAAGTTCCAGGGGGCACCTCTGTTAGCCGGAGGCATTGCCTGATAGTAAACTCCAAAGATGATGTCTGGCTATATGATTTAGCAAGTGTAGGTACTTATCTGAATAAGGATAGAATTCGTACCAAGACCCCTTTAATTGGTCAGAATAAATTGACCATTGGGAATGTTGGGTATTCAATTACTACTGATAAAAGCAAACTGCTATGACAATTTATGTCAGTGGGCTTACTAAAAAAACTGTCGTTAGCCTTGCATTAAGTCGAAGATCCAAAGGAATTATGATAGCTCATTTGGTTAGCTACTTTTGCCAATCCAATAGAAAGGCTCTTCAAACTTCCTTATGTTTTTAATATTTATTTCAGCCCCCCATCTGAGTAGTAGCTTCCAATATCTAATATACATTTCCACTTGTTTCTCTAAATCATCAGGAAAATAGCTAGGAAGTTTAATTTCCGGAAATTGTTTCACATCATTTACAAAGAAATTATTCCACCCTTTTAATACTCTGCTATCAATAATCGGAACGTAGGTGGGGTAGAACAAATGCAACATCTTAGACGCTCCAACAACAGAATTATTTACCAGTTTAGCGACCGCAAAAAAATCATTAAATATTTTCTTTTCATTTTTTTGAAAAATTTCGAGTGTTTTATATTTGGCAAAGCTCTTTACTATTGGTACATAGTCATCAAGACTTCTTTTGGGAGGTTCATAAATATCAAGCATTGTGGGCATCCAGGAATAAGCAATACACATTGCAATATAAATATCATTGACTGTATTGGGTTTCAATTTCAAACTGATTGCATGACTGTAGCTATCGTAGTTATGTTTATGTCCTTGCTTAATTTTTTCAGCTAATTTATTTATTCTGTCAAAATTTATTTGGCTTAAGATTGTTGTCTTTAAAGAAGGGACAATTGTGGATTTCTTTACTCCCTTTTTGGCGGATTCTCTCCAATCAGATATTTCAATCTGAATAAAAAATCCATACTCATCTTTCCTTCCGGTATTGACAGGTCCCCTTATTTCAAGATTATTATTCTCATAAACATAATTGCCTTGCCAAAACTCAGGCTCAGTAATTTTAGAATCCAGTGAATAACGGAACTTACCATTAAATTTTTTCTCGGCTGGATATAAAAAACCAACAACATACCCGCCCGCATAGTTTGCAGAATCTTTTATGTCAAACTTGATTTTATAAATTTTGTCTGTTTCTTGAGATATAATTGTGGCATTCTCTATACCTGCTTCTTCAAAATAAGTAAATGGACTACTTTCTATATCTTCTAAAGTGCAGTAGTAACATACACCGGAATATTTAATTGCAGAATTTAAGTTCATATAATATTATTTTATCACCAATTACATAACTAAAATACAGGTAGTCGGATTTCGTTAGATTTAATTCCATTTTGCACTCAGGACATCAAAAATAAACATACCCTCATTTACAGGGTGAGGAACTAGGTTATTGCCTGTAGCGCCCCCATCAGTTGAATGATATTCCTTCAACCAAATTGCC
>CAISOH010000192.1 GCA_903887005.1 uncultured Bacteroidota bacterium
GACCTCAACGCAATATCGCAGGACAGGATAGATAAAGTGCAAGAAAAGCTCAACAACAGGCCTAGAAAAAAGAACAATTTTACCTCACCAATTAAATTGCTAAATTTACATAACGTTGCATTTGCTGCTTGAATTCAGCAGTTACGGTTGAATTAATAGGGGCACAAGTTTTATTATATGCATAAATATAAGAGGCTTGATGCTGACCACGTGTAAACACATTAGTTGTTTGTAATCCCAAATCAAACCCTGCTGTAATACACTGAAAGCCCATATTTTTAATAAAATAATTGCCAAAGAGAGACGTAATAGTATCATAAATGACACCGGAAGTAGGACATGAAACTACTAAACCAGCCGGATTATTTATTATTTTAAAAGCGTAAACATCTCCTATTTTTCCCCTCGTATTATAACTGAAACCACTTGTGGTAGAAATAGTATCTATGGAAATTCCATTTGAGTCAACTTCAACGGTTATTGGCAACTGAATATTATTATCACTAGTATCCATTACGCAATTGTGATTCGCATCAAGATAAAAATTAACATAAATCATTTCTTGTATTTTTCTTATTAGATACCTATTTGGTTCAGAAAGATACATGTTACCCAAACTATCAAAAGCAATATCGGATGCCCAAATTTGAGCAGTTGCTGCAAAACCAAGGTTCCCAATAACTGATCCTCTTCCTGCTATGGTATAAATTTCCCCATCACTTGAATTAACCCTCCGAATTAATCCATTATCTACAATAAATACATCTCCTTTCATATTAACAGCAACTTTTCTTGGGTAATTCAATTCTGCCAAAGTAGCTAATCGGCCATCTCCGTTAAACCCAGCTATTCCATTCCCGGCAAAAGTGGATATAATACCACTAGTATTCACTTTACGAATTCGGTCATTACTCAAATCAACAAAAAATAAATTTCCAGAACCATCAATGGTAATACCGGTAGGGTAACTTAATTTAGCTGCAATTGCCAACCCACCATCTCCGCTGAACCCAGATATACCGGTACCAGCTATTGTGGTAATTATTCCTCCGGTATTAATCATCCTGATACGTTGGTTATTTGCATCTGCAATATAAATATTCCCAATGCCGTCAACAGCAATACTTTGGGGTGTCGCAAAGGTAGCTGCTGTTGCTGGGCCACCATCACCACCATATCCGCCAATGCTACTACCAGCAATGGTGTTTATTATTCCGGATGAATTTATCATTCTGATTCGGTTATGATCAGTAATATATATATTCCCTATATTATCAACTGCTATTGAATTTGGCCATTCCAATTGTGCTGCGGTAGCTGGTCCGCCATCGCCACTAAAAACACGAGTACCATCTCCGGCGATAGTAGTAATGATACCTGACGTGTTCACCATTCGCACCCTGTAACCATCAATCATATAAAGATTTTCATATTTGTCAAAAACTATTGATTTCGGACTGTCTAATTTTGCTAATAGTGAGGACCCACCATCTCCACTAAATCCATTTTTGCCAATACCGGCAAAAGAGGCGATAACTCCATTCTGTGCATTTAAACTAATATTGAATAGAATTGTAGATAAAACTACAACAAGGAAAAAAGTAAATTTTTTCATAATCAGACGTTTAGTTTGGTGAAACCAAATAATAAGACATACTAAAAAGCAAAATAGTTAGTAGCCGGAATAAATATTTATAAAACTACTGCTTTATATTTAATTTAATGTAGAAAGGATTGGAATATTATTGCGGGCATTATGTTCTTCTATGGAAAAATCGCTATCCCGAATTTCTTCCATGTTTTGGTGCTTTTATATAATGGCTCCATGATGTTGTTAGTAGTTTGACCGCCGCCTCTGTTTCCGCCACCGCCCATGCGCATACCCATGCCTCCTCCCATACCCATTCCCATACTTGGCCTCATTCCGCCGCCACCACCGCCTCCGTGGTTTCCGCCACTTTGCCCGGCAGGCCTTTTGGAAGCTACCGTTTCAAAACATATGCTCATTGGCTTCCCTTTATCCCGTTTATCCACTTCATGTTTCGGATAGAAGGATTTGAACGGCACCACAGCTTCCCATACCAGTTCATTATCTGCGTCCAGCGCCATGCGCACCATTATGCCGCAGGAGTCTTTTTCCAGCAACGGAAACTGCATATTGCAGGCTTTAAATCCCTGTAGTGAAAATTCTTTTGCGTCGGGTATTGCTGCCCGCACCTTATCTTCCAGTTCCATGCGTTGTTTATCCTGCCCGCTACCCTGCCCTTGCCCCTTGGCGGGCTTTAGCTTGCCGTCATTCTCTTCATTGGGATCACCTGGTATTGGGTAATTGATAGCTGTTAATTCATTATTCTCACCTGTCTTATCTATCCAGACAGTAAGCCCGTTTCTTAATATCTTCAACTGCGTAGCCGGATCGCCGGTTTCCACGGTTATGTACAGATTATCCTTATCATTGGAAACGGCATAACCCAATTGGGCCTTATCGTCATATTCGGGATATGGAGATGGCCAGTCTTTATTACTCCCATCAATGGTTATAGGCACCACCTGCCATATACCAGGAAGTTTTTTCGATTTTGAGTGCTTTGAACTGCTACAGGAAACTATTGAGATAAATAAGACTAATACTACTAAAAGAAAGGACTTTCGCATTAACATGAAATACTTTAACATAAAGATAAAATAGCCTGATTAGCAGGTTTTGACCGTTAAAAGTAAATGAAGTTTAAATAGAAAAAAGTATTCTTTTTTGTTATTAATACTACATGGTTACTTTTGCAGTTAAATAATAAAGCGCTTCCAATTATGAAATTGTTCAAACGGATTTTTATAGGTATAGGAATCATTATATTTCTGTTTATCGCAACTGCCATCATTGTCCCCATATTTTTCAAGGACAAAATTATGGCGCTCGTGAAAAAAGAAATGAATGATCAGCTGATTGCCACTGCCGATTTTAAGGATGTGGACATCTCACTTATCCACAGCTTTCCCCACCTTTCCGTAAGTATAGTTGACCTGAGTATAGTAGGTAAAGAACCCTTCAAAAATGATACGCTCATATCAGCCAAGAGCATAGATGTGTCACTTGATCTTATGAAAGCCATCAATGGCACCTACGATATCCTGAACATAGGACTGGTAAGACCGCGCATTCACGCCATTGTGAATGAAAAAGGCGTGGCCAACTGGAATATTACCAAACCAACACCGCCCACACCTACAGCGCCATCCAAACCTTTCTCCTTCAAGCTGCGCAAATATTCTATTGAGAATGGCTTCATTGAGTATAACGATGAGCAGGGCAAGATGCAAGTAATTATTGAGAACCTTGACCATAAAGGTTCCGGTGATTTCAGCAGTGATGCCTTTACCCTCGCTACCAAAACTACAATCGACGCCTTCACTTTCATCAACGGAAATATCGCTTACCTGCATAAGGTAAATACCAAAATAGACCTCGACCTGGAGATAGATAATAAAACTAACAAATATACCTTTAACACTGAAAAGATACAACTGAACGGATTGCGCCTGTCAACAAAAGGTTCCGTGCAAATGCCGGATACCAACAATATGATTGTTGATGTTGTGTTCAGTACACCATCCAATGATTTCAAAGACATATTGTCATTAGTCCCCGGTGTCTATCAAAGCAACTTTAAGGATATTAAAACATCTGGTAAGCTGTCTCTGAGCGGCTCTGTAAAAGGGAAGTACAATAAAAAACAAATGCCAGCCTATCATCTGAACCTCGGCATACAGGATGGTTCGTTCCAGTACCCCGACCTGCCGCAGAAAGTATCTAACATACAGGTGAAACTTGATGTAAATAATCCTGACGGAGTTACAGATCACACAGTTGTGAACCTCGAAAAATGCCATATAGACCTTGGTTCACAGCCATTTGATTTCCGCATGTTGTTAAAGACTCCGGTATCTGATCAATGGATAGATGCTTCTGCGAAAGGTAAGATAGATCTTACCCAAATGCAGAAATTCATGAAGATGGAATCGGGTACAAAATTGTCAGGCACTGTAAGCGCTGATGTTTCTGTGAAAGGCTCCATTGCCGCAGCACAGAAAAAACAGTTTGAGAAACTGGATGCATCCGGCACAATAGGCATTAATGATGTCACCTACGCTTCAAAAGATTATCCTGACGGGGTAAACATTTACAGCCTGGTACTAACCTTCAATCCAAAAAATGTAACAGTATCAAATCTGAAAGGACAGTATCTGAAAACCATATTCAGCGGAGATGGTGGTATCAACAATTTATTGGGCTACTATCTTCACAATGAATCCCTGAGTGGTTCTTTCAATTTTGTTGCGGATAAAATTGACGTAAACAAATGGATGGGTACTGCTTCAACAACACCAACAACTACTGCAACTCCTGCCTCAACACAACCATTCCTTGTCCCTTCCAACCTGGATATAGAATTACATGCTACAGTAGGAACTGTGAAGTATGACAATATAACCCTTACCAGCGTGCAGGGCGGAATGGCAGTCCGCAACCAGGCAGTAACATTGCAAAGTGTTAGTGGTAAGGGCCTTGATGGCACTTTAAAAATGAGCGGTAGCTACTCCACAAAAAACGATAAGAAAAACCCCGATATATCATTTGACTATAGCGTAGAAGCAGTTGATTTGCAAAAGACATATACCACCTTTAATACGGTGCAGAAAATGATGCCCGCCGGTAAGTATATCTCCTCCGGTAAGATCAACTCAAATCTGACCATGACCGGAAAACTAGGCCCTGATATGAGCCCGGTAATGAATTCACTTTCCGGCAAAGGCGACATGATGTTACTCAATTGTATTTTGAGCAATTTCCCGGTTACTGACCAGCTTGCCGATAAACTTCACTTAACACAGTTTAAAACCATTAACCTCAAAGACACAAAAGTGTTTTTCACTTTTGAAAATGGCCGTGTTACCGTGCAGCCATACAAAATGAATATTGGCGGTATTGATGCTGAAATAGCAGGTAGCCATGGTTTTGACCAGACCATTAATTATGGAGTAAATCTTGTTGTTCCAACCGCTATGATGGGGTCTGCCGGAACTTCAATGGTGAATAGCTTAGTAAGCCAGGCGGCAAGTAAGGGCATACCCATAAAGGTGGGAGACAAAGTAAACCTTGCAGTAAAAATAACCGGGACTACTACCAATCCGAAAATAGAAACGAACCTTAAAAACGTAGCCGGCGATGCGGTAAGCACTATCAAAGAGGAGATTAAAAAAGAAGTAGCGCATAAAGTGGACAGCGTAAAAACAGTAGTGAAAACTGCTGTGAAAGATACCGTGAAAGCCATAAAAACACAGGCTGTAAACACAGCAAAAGAAGAATTGAAGAAACAAATATTAGGCGGCAATCCAAACGATAAAAAACCGGAACCTGTAAAAGATGCAGCGGATAAAGTGAAGGGTGGACTGAATGATTTGTTTCATAAGAAGAAGTAAATCATCATTAACAGGATCTGAATTATATATTTGCAGTAAAAAAAATACTTACCATTCACTAATAAAATATATGAAAGGAATTATTCTTGCCGGAGGCTCTGGAACACGTTTATTTCCGCTTACAATAGCAGTAAGCAAACAACTTATGCCGGTTTATGATAAACCTATGGTATATTATCCTTTGTCCACTCTTATGCTGGCCGGTATGAGAGAAATACTTATCATTACCACACCCGAAGACCAGCCGGCATTCAGAAAATTGCTGGGCGATGGCAGCCAGATAGGCTGTAGTTTTGAATATGTCATACAACCCCGCCCGGAAGGACTTGCACAGGCGTTTATTTTAGGCGCTGATTTTATAGGGAAAGATCCTGCGGCATTAGTGCTTGGCGACAATATATTTTATGGCTCAGGTATGGGCACCTTGCTTAAGAAAAAATCTAACCCGGACGGGGCTGTGGTTTTCGCATACCAGGTACACGATCCGGAAAGATATGGCGTGGTGGAATTTGATAAAAGTAATCGCGTTATAAGCATAGAAGAAAAACCGGAGAAACCTAAGTCAAACTACGCTGTTCCGGGATTATATTTTTATGATAATGATATTGTCGCCATCGCAAAAGCAATCAAGCCGTCTCATCGTGGCGAACTGGAAATAACCGATGTCAATAAAGTGTATCTGGAAAAGGGAAAACTGGAAGTGGGTGTATTAGACAGGGGTACTGCATGGCTGGATACCGGTACTTTTGACTCCCTTATTCAAGCCGGGGATTTTATTGAGGTTATCGAAAAACGACAGGGACTTAAAATAGGCTGCATTGAGGAAATCGCTTACCGTAATGGATGGATTGACGATGAACAGATGAATAAATTGGCTACGATCTACATGAAAAGCGGCTATGGCGTTTATCTGAAGAAACTGATAGGTAGTCTATAATACAATAACTTCAACTGCAAAAAAGTTCTATTTACTATTTCTTTATTTTTTATAAAGTCTGATAATTGTTTTCGTAAACGTTTTTTAATTCTTCATTTGGTTTTTGAGAATTAGAAAATATTTTCCAAAGCGCAGCTTTTAGTTGTCAACGTTCCTAAGGGTTTTGATAAATCTGCTATGCGTGATTTTCTTTCGCATACACCTCCAAACCTGGTCAACTGCATATAGATCATAACATATGGATGTAAAAAGAACATCTCCCGGAAATGGATATTTTTAATTGGCTAATTTTACTTTTATGATGAACCTCTCTGCTCCTGAATACATCTCCAACTACATAGGCGGCAGCCTGCAAGCCCCCCTGAACGGGAAATACATGGATAATATAAACCCCGCTACAGGCGCGGTATATAGCCATACACCCGATAGTGATATAAAAGATGTGGAGGAAGCTGTGGGAGCTGCAAAAATGGCATTCCCTTTGTGGAGCACTACGCCTGCCGAAGAGCGTTTTAAGATACTTAACCATATTGCTCAACTCATAGACGATAATCTTGATGCACTGGCGCTTGCAGAGACCAATGATAATGGTAAGCCTCTTTGGCTCAGCAAGCGTGTGGATATACCCCGGGCATCCAGCAATTTCCGCTTCTTCGCTACAGGCATCATGCACTTCAGCACGGAGAGCCACCAGATGGAAGATAAAGCGATTAATTATACGCTTCGCCAGCCAATAGGTATAGTGGGCTGCATCTCTCCCTGGAACCTGCCTCTTTATCTTTTCACCTGGAAAATAGCCCCTGCTCTTGCTGCAGGAAACTGCGTGATAGCAAAACCCAGCGAGGTAACACCCATGACCGCATACTTGCTAAGTATTATTTGCAGGAAAGCCGGACTGCCACCCGGCGTATTGAATATACTTCATGGCACAGGGCCGGGCTGCGGATCTGCTATAGTAGCACATCCCGATATTAAAGCGATATCTTTTACCGGCAGTACGCGGGCAGGCAGGGATATTGCAGCTACTGCTGCGCCTATGTTCAAAAAAATATCATTGGAACTGGGCGGCAAGAACCCCAACATCATTTTTGCTGATTGCGACTGGGACAAGATGATGCGAACTACATTGCAATCTTCTTTCAGCAACCAGGGACAGATATGCCTGTGCGGAAGCCGTGTATTGATAGAAGAAAGCATTTATGAAAAATTCAAAACCGAATTTACAGCCCGTGCTAAAAAACTGACTGTCGGCGACCCGCTGGATGATAACAGTAAGCAGGGAGCAATAGTAAGTAAAATGCATTTTGATAAAGTACTCGGTTGTATAGAACTGGCCAAAGAGGAAGGTGGCAAAATATTATCCGGCGGTAATGTAATAAAACTCGCGGGCAGGTGTGAAAATGGCTTGTTTATTGAACCCACCATTATAGAAGGCCTCGGGCCGCATTGCCGTACTAATTTGGAAGAGATATTTGGCCCCGTGGTTACTTTACAATGCTTCAGTACGGAAGATGAAGCGCTCCAACTCGCCAACAGCAGCGACTATGGCCTCTCCGCCACCATCTGGACACAGGATGTAAGCCGTGCAAACCGTGTTGCGGGGAAAGTGCATAGCGGCATCATCTGGATAAACTGCTGGCTGCTCCGCGACCTGCGTACTCCTTTCGGCGGTTTTAAAAACAGTGGTGTAGGCAGGGAAGGCGGATGGGATGCGTTAAGATTTTTTACAGAGCCGAAAAATGTTTGTATAGAGTTGTAATGGTTGTCTTCTAAGATAAGACTTAGAAGACAACCACTATTTTTGACTATAAACCTAATAGTCGTGCTATAATATCACCTCTCGTTTCAGTTGCCATTGCGGCAGTTATGGATATAGTATTGGCTGTTGCAATACCCGTTTGAGCAAAGTAATAAAATGTACCATTCTTGTTTGCAATAACAGCAATTTCAATATTTTGTCCCTTAGGTAGTCTTACAGATGAATTAGTAATTGATGTATTAGCAGAATTATATGTACCATAAAATGTCTGACTGGAATTTATTTTAGGAAACACTATAAATATCTGGGTATTATAAATGGTATAACTATTATCAGGAAAATTAATAGTAATGCTTGAATTAATCGTTGAATCGCCAAAAAAATGGTCGCAATTTATCCAGTTAAAAGTTGTACACGAATCGAATAAATAATAAATGTTCGGCCAATTATCATAATGGCGGGAAGTATCTTTACCATTATTTGTTGTATCATTTTTGATAACACAATAGCTTTTTGTTCCATTTTTTGTAGTATCGGTAATAGACCAGGTTGTAACGGAATCACTTCCTGTAACTCCTCCATAATATAATTCCATGCGTTTGGATAAAAAACCAGGTTGCTTAAAAGCTAAACCATATTTATTAGCGAAAACCTCCTGGCCATTCATTGTAGCAAGAATCTTTATTTGCCCGCCACTTTGAATCAATTGTCCATTAGCAGTTGCTGACGTCCGGTTGGCAATCATATCTCCGGGTTTATACATTTCCAGCAATTGAATACTAACGGTACCTGATGTAATGATATTGCCATTTTTATCTTTAAAAGAATTAGGATAAAAATTAACTACCGTGCTGTCAGTGCCTATAATCGTTTGATTCTTTCCTGCGGTAACTGTAAAATTTTGTGGTGTTGACCGTAAATCAGAGAATAGCTGATTTATGGGTGGTGAAATTGTACTTACATTATTATTATGCTTTTTGCAGGCTGCCGCAATGATTAATGAAACACAACAAAGTGTCAATAATGTTTGATAAATAAGTTTCATAAAATTAGTTTTAGTTAAAGATAGACAGGGAGTTAACAAAATAGGTTGGAATTATACAATCTTTCTTTTACGGTCAACCTGCTTTATAACATAATCCTGTTTCCCATTTGCCACAAACAACCTATATTTACAAACTCTATGGATTTGAAAAAATTTAGAATCACAGCCGCCCGGAAAAAAAAATCATTGTCCGGTTTTCTTGATAAACTTGATGAATTAGTTCCAGAAGAAATGCCTGAGCTTGTAGCGGAGGTGGACGCTACGGTATGGCGTGATGTAAATTGCATGGAGTGCGCCAACTGCTGCAAAACGATGACGCCCACATTCAACAAAGCCGATGTCAGCCGCATTTCGGCGCACCTGGGTATGAAGCCGAAAGAATTTAAAGATAAGTGGCTGCTTAAGGAAGCAGATTCCGGGGATTGGGTAAATACGACACAACCTTGCCAGTTCCTTGTGGATAATAAATGTTCCATTTATGAAGTTCGGCCTGCAGACTGCGCGGAATTTCCCCACCACAACAAAAAACCATTTGACCTTTACAACGAAACTTTTAAAAACAACCTTATCCACTGCCCCGCTACGCTCACCTTAATTGACCGGTTGAAGAAAAAGATAGAGAAGGAATATGAATGGCCTGCATAATGCAAGCTTTTGTAATAATTTGAAACGGAGAATCTGCGGGGGGAAAATGCAGAAAAATAATGCCCCTTATTCTGGAAAAATCTATCCCCCTTACTTACCGTCTTTACAGCCGAATATCCGGAATATGATAAAATAAGGACAGCTAATCTTACATTTACATATAAATTTGCCTTTAGTTAATTGTAAGAAAGGATGTTAGTAAAATTATTTGGCAGCGCGGTCTATGGAGTGGATGCAATAACTATCACGATTGAAGTGGACACTCCGGGAGGGGAAGTCGGCGTATATATTGTGGGATTGCCGGATAATGCTGTTAAGGAAAGCAAAGACAGGGTTATATCGGCTATTCAGAATACCGGCTTTGATCGCCCGAGGGGGAGAATGGTGGTGAATATGGCCCCTGCGGATATTAAAAAGGCAGGCGCAGCATATGACTTGCCTATCGCATTAGGGTTCCTCGCCGCTACCGGGCAATTACCTCCCGAACAACTGCATGAATATGTAATAATTGGGGAGCTTTCGCTTGATGGGACAATAAAACCCATAAAGGGGGCCCTGCCGATTGCCATCCAGACAAGGGCTGAAAAATTCAAAGGGCTTATAGTGCCCAGGGCCAATGCACGCGAAGCGGGCATGGTAAACAACCTTGAGGTATATGGTGTGGACAACATTACCGAAGTGATAGGTTTTTTCAACGGGACACAAACTTTAAAAAGAACAGTAGTAAATACCCGCGAAGAATTTTTTGACGCCCAAAGCACTTTTGAAATTGATTTCAGCGATGTAAAGGGGCAGGAGAATGTGAAGCGCGCATTAGAGATAGCAGCAGCCGGTGGCCATAACGCTATCCTGATAGGCCCGCCGGGAGCAGGTAAGACCATGCTCGCCAAACGGCTGCCTACCATATTGCCGCCGCTTAGTTTGCATGAAGCTTTAGAGACCACCAAGATACATTCGGTAGCCGGGAAATTGCCTGTAAATACTTCGCTGATAGCGCAGCGGCCATTCCGAAGTCCCCATCATACCATCTCTGAGAAAGCACTATTGTTGTTTCAGTAAGTAAAATATACTTCTTAAATCTAATTTATTATTAACCTTCTCACTTGCTCTGGCCCGAAAGAATTACCTCTTGATGTCTTAAATCCTGCTTCATTTAATTCAAAACCAATTTGCCTTAATGACTTGCCAGTTTTGATTAGCAGGTTGATTAATTTGCCTGCTTTTTGATTATTTGAATTAGATTTTGCTTTTTCAATCATTTTCAATGGTCCCAGTTTTCTAACTTCAATCGTAAAATTTTCAGGGCAACCTAACTTTTTTCCCTTCAACTTCAATTGTTGTAAAGCATCCGAGGTGCGAACTGCTATTCTTTTTCTTTCCCATTGTGCGAGAGCACCGAAGATGTGTATTGTTAGTTCGTTTGCGTCAGGCATATCAGCACAAATGAATTTAACTTTCGTATCCATTAATGTTGATACGAAAGTTAAATTTCTTGATAACCGATCTAATTTCGCTATTATTAAAGTAGAGTTTGTTTGTTTAGCAAGGTCAATTGCTTTAATCAATTGAGGGCGGTTATCGTTCTTTCCTGTTTCAATGTCAGTATATTCAGCAATGAGTGTTCTATTATTCAAAAATGATAGCACAGAACTTTTTTGTGCTTCCAAACCTAAACCACTTAATCCCTGCCTTTGAGTGCTACACCTGTAATATGCTATATATTGTTCCATTTGGCTAACCTACGGAGGTTGTGTCACAAAACGGAATCCCTCGTTAGCATTTTGTGGCACTATTTATCCACAAATAAAATTGAACCTTTTTCCAGCCAGCCTATTAATAAATTAATCTTCATTATTATCAACAACTTTCTCAGTGAAAGGGGCTAAATTTATCATGGATATTTTATTGTTAATATATTCTAAACTATCCTCCGGTTTCCCTTTTAGTATTTCGTGTGAATACCCGGTGGTATTGTAAATTATCTGTGCTAACTGATATACCCAATAAGTCATACTCATTTGAATAATATGACCGTTAATTTCCTTAGCCATCTGCGTTATTCTGCTTCCATCCCCAATTCTATCAACCAAAATTATTGTTGTCATAGTATGCGAAACAGCACCAACAGTCATGTGAGTTTCAAACCTACTTACTTTGTCAAGAGAGATTTCAGTATTACCCGGACCTATAAATCCAATGTCAAATCTAACCCCAATTCCAGGCTTTATTAAAATTGTAGCATCACTTTCTCTTTTTGTCTCTCGTTGACTTAACCAAAAAACCATATGAGATTCAACTGAAATAGAATCAACATATTTAAATCCTAAAATAGAAAGTACTGACCCTAACACTAATTTTTCAAAAAGTTTGCCGTACATACTTTTTTCCGATCCCCTAATCGCCAAAGCCTGTGTACCAATTGCTAAAAATAAATGTATTAACGACTTCCATTTAAATGTAACATCCTCAATAGAAAAATGACTATCAATCTCACCATACAATTCTATGTTCTTTTTAGTTGTAGAATCCAGTGTCTTTTCAAGGTTATCCAAATAGGTATCTAAATTTTCATCTTTTCCCCTCAGGACATTTTGAATACTCTTACTTGTGAGTCCAACAATCCATAATATAAATGCTTTCTCCTCTGGCGTTAATTTAGATTTTAATTCTCTTTTGACTAATTCTTTCCACACTACAGGCTAAAAATGAAGCTGGGTTTGCAGTTTCATTTTTTTTGTGTTTCTTTGTAGTGTATAAATTGTGCACTACATGGCATTCATTCGTAAAATCAAGAAAGGAGACGCTATATTGGATACTCAATTACAAAAACATAATTAATATGTTCCTTGCTGTTTTTATAGTCATTTTTGATACGGTTGAAAAGTCTATTAGTAATTACATGGTTCAATTCTTTTTCGTGCTTACAACCAGTATTAGTAATCGTTATTGAATAAATAGAATTGCGGCATAGGGCAAATTTCTTTTGAGAAACTAAATAACCACATGCTTCTTTTATATCGTTAATCACAAATTCAGTTGTTTTAATTCCTCTGGTCTTTTTAAATAGTTCCATTGTTATAGGTTAGGTATTATTCAATCACAGGGCTATTAAGATAGCCCCATGGGTTGATAAAATATAAGTAATTGCCAGTAATTGCCGTGATAACACTTTTTATTCCAGAGTAGTGAAAACTCATCATTATATTTTTTATAGTCTTGTAGGCGTAATAATTCCGAACACCAACTTATGATACATGAATAGAACATTTTCTGCCGTCACCTCTTTCTTATTCGCTTTCACCATTTCTATTGCCAATTTCAATAATTCCTTCTTAAATGCTTCTTTCATAAACTTTGTTTTTTTGTTTTCCCTGGACCTGCTTTTTAACTAAATAGTCTATAAAATCAATGAGCGGTTCTTCTTTAAAGAGATGTTTGTTTTTGTATTTGATATAACTTTCCGGTGGGAAATTGTATCCTTTGATTTGGCGTTTTAAAAATGATAGATTTAAACCGAGCAAATCCTTAATCATATTTATATCGTACAATCTTTCGGTCAGGTTATTATTATATGTTATCATCGCCTCGCATTATTTTGTTGAACTCATCCTGTAATTCCCATATTGAGGGCCATTTTTTACTTTCTGGCTCAGTTGAACTAATATATTCATTTAGTTCTTTGCTCTCCTTTATTTGTGCTTGTAACCTTTCTCTTACAAACGTTTTGAAATCTGTTGTTAAATAACTCATTTTTGTTTTTTTGTTTTTATATCAGTTGAACCGATTTGATTTAGTATATATATAAAATCAAATGTCCCCTTTTGATTAAAGCAATAAAAAACCTCCCGAAATGTGGGAGGTCTATTTTTCAAATCAATTTATGTATAATGGTGAAGGAGTTAGGCGGCGACAGGCTTTTTGAATTTACTTTTAAAGGGATTTGATAAGTCTAGTTCAACCAACCTAATGATTTCAGCGTCAGTATGAGTTTCTTTGCCTTTTAACTCAGCAATTAATTCAACCTTCTCTAAATTCGTTAGTCTCTCAACTTCGGTATATACTTCACGAAATTTGAGCGGCAAACTAACTGGATTAATAGTTCCGTCTCTCTTAATGACAAGTAGTATTTGTGTCTTAAAGATTTTGCCGTCACATGCCTCGTCCAAATAATCTTGTATCTGGTTTGTATCAACTATTGGCTCCAATAGCATATTTTTAAAGTGTTCTAATACTTCGGCTTCTTTTTGAATTTGACGAGCCGCTAATAATTCTAACACCGCCGGATCAGAAATACTGGCTGTTGAAATAATTTCATTACCTGATTTTGTAGTTTTTTTAGACATATCAATACCATTTTTAAAAGGCAAAACAAAAGTAAAACAATCAATCTATACATATTGTTAAAAATCAATATGTGTTAATCTTATACGACATAAACTTAACCAAGATTAAGTTTATGTCGTCA
Organism: uncultured Bacteroidota bacterium; assembly: GCA_903887005.1. GTDB lineage: Bacteria > Bacteroidota > Bacteroidia > Chitinophagales > Chitinophagaceae > Nemorincola. The sequence goes on from CAISOH010000192.1 coordinate 14,330, forward strand.
TCAATAAACTTGATTGTTTGAAAGGAAAGCAATTAATTTTGTGAAATGACAAGCGATGAACTAACCTTAATTCAAAACCAGATTTATACACAGATACTATTAGGCGAATTCAAACGCCAAAGAAAGGAAGGAGCCAAAGAAAACGCTGACTTTCTTATTGATAAGTATCAAATAGATAAAATGACTGCTGAAAAATTAAAAAAGATTTTAGCCGAAAATTACTAACCGAACTATTAAACCTAAAAGCCTGTAATAGTTATCCCCTCGCCATAATCTTCATTTGAATTTTTCACCTCTTGATGTTTCAAAATAGTAAGTGCTTTTGATTCGGTTCTTATTTTATGCCAATTCTTTTTGTAGATAACATCAATCTCACCTTTGAGGTGAAATTGTGTCAATTGATCCAATTTGTAGTAAATGAAAATGTTGTGATGATAGTTATCGGTTTGAGAATTGTCCGACATAATAATAATCTTATCCACAAACGCCCTTACATAACTTTGCTTTTCTTCAAACGTCTCAGCAATTTTCATTCCTTTTGTAAATTCCTTCACTACTTGTAGTATTGGTCTTTTATTGATTACCAAAAAGTTATCGTTCTCAACATCTTTTATCATTCCCTGTTGTTTTTCAATTTCGCCTTCATACTCTTTCATTAGAGAATTATATACCGAATCCTTTATCTTCCCTTCATTATAGTTCCTTGCAAGTGATAGGAGATGTTTAGTGTTTTCAGCAATTACGCTTTCACCATGTTCTTTGGTCTTATAGTACATTTTTACACCCTCTCCACTTTCCATGTATTTGTAAGTATTAATTACCTCTTTTTCAAAATTTAGCAAGTTGTTCCAGACTAAATTCTCCAAATAATCTATATCAATGCCTCTATTTCCGCACCACTCCGCTTTATATCTATGACTTAAACACTTATAGGCTTTATCTCTTAAATCAATTCTCTTATGACCGTAAAAACTTTTGCCACACTTTCCACACCTAATTAGCCCCTTTAATAGAAATTGATTTACAACCTTTCCCACATTAGTATAAGGTGCTCTTTTGAATTTCATTTTTTCTTTCATTAGGGTTTGAACAAGGTCAAATTTTTCAGCGTCAATAATAGGCGGAACTGAGATAGTTAATTCAGCCCATTTTTTATCGCCTTTATAAGTTGTGTTCGTCAATAATGAATATACGACTGAGTCACGCCAAACAAAATCTTTTGCTTTTTTTACTTTATTAACAATCTCTTTTTCTCCTGTTTGCTTATTTGTAACACTAATTTTAATTGTCATATCACCATCGGAGTTCTTAATCAAATTTCTTTTTGTCGGAATTCCTTTTTCATTTAATAAGCCAGCAATTGTTTGTGCGCCTTTGCCTTCTATATACCACTTAAAAATCTGTTTGATTACTTTCGCTTGCTCCTTATTTACCACCAATTTCTTATCCACCTTGTCATAGCCATATAGCATTAATCCACCTCCGCCTGCTGTGTTGCCAGCCAAAATTGAATTTTTTGCGCCCGCACTTGTTCTTACTTTAATTAAGTTTCTTTCCTGACTGGCAAATAGTCCTTGAAATCTCATTGCCAATTCAACCGTTTCATTTTTTATATCAACTTCTCCACTTTTATCAAAAATTCTTATCCCAGATTTCTTAAACATGGTAATTAATACCTGTGGTTCAATATAATCACCATCTCTACTTAACCTATCAATTTGAACTGTATATAAACCACCAATACCACCTTCACCCAATAAGTTTATTAAACTTTTAATGCCTGGTCTATCAACCCAGTTAATGTCACCCGATACGCCAGAATCATCAAACACTTTGTAAGTCCAACCTAATTCTTTCGCTTTAACTATGCCCCTATCCATTTGATCCTGTAATGAGTATCCCTCTTTAACTTGCCTGCCGGTGCTAACACGAATATAAATTGCTAGGTGATTTGGCAGAATTTTCTCTATTTTGCTTTTCTTTTTACTCATATAATTTGCTCTTTGACATATCCAGACATCCGAATACTACTAAGATAGCATATTTTACTTACTGAAACAACAATAGTGCTCCCGATGCTGCTTTGGTTGGAGGGGGTGGCATACCACAACCCGGTGAAATATCCCTGGCGCATAATGGGGTATTGTTTCTTGATGAACTGCCGGAATTCAAACGCTCTGCACTGGAAGTAATGCGCCAGCCCATGGAAGAGCGCAAGGTGAGTATTTCACGCGCAAAAGTGAGCATTGAATTCCCTGCAAGTTTTATGCTGATCGCATCTATGAACCCCTGCCCCTGCGGTTATTTCAACCATCCCGAAAAAGAATGTACCTGCCCCCCGGTAATGGTGCAGAAGTACCTGAATAAAATAAGCGGCCCGCTCTTAGACCGTATAGACCTGCATGTGGAAGTAACACCTGTCGCGTTCAGCGAACTGTCTTCCACAAAAACCACAGAAGCAAGCACCAGCATCCGCGAGCGGGTTCTGAAGGCGCGCGACATACAGGACAAACGTTTTGAAAAAAACGAAGGCGTCTATTGCAACGCACAAATGGGCAGCAAGCTGCTGAAGGAAATCTGCGTTATCAACCAGGTAGGACAGAACCTCTTAAAAACCGCCATGGACAGGCTTAACTTATCCGCGCGGGCATATGACCGTATCCTGAAAGTAAGCCGCACTATAGCAGACCTTAGCAATAGCGAAGATATCCGCCCGGAGCATCTTGCAGAAGCTATACAGTACAGGAGTTTAGATAGAGAGGGATGGGCAGGCTAGTTTGTTTTGGCCCTATTTAACATTATCGAGTAAATTCCGGTCAAAGACTGGCTGAGTCCTTAATGTATGCGTGAAAATTATTGTATTAAATTTATGTTGGAATCAAGTTACAATTAACCAAAGTGAAGGATAATATGTAGAAATTAATGAGAAACTTTATATAGTGTAACTTAGATGAATAATAGAGATGAAAATTGGTACAGACGATTAACAAGATTGTTGCGAAGGTCATAGGTGCAGGGAAAGAATACAAAACAGGCGATACAGTAATAACAGCATTGCAGGCAAGCTCTGTAGATTTGCGATCTGGCGAACTTACACTTATTATCGGGCCATCCGGTTCCGGTAAAACCACTTTGCTATCTCTGTTAGGCTGTGTCATATACCCTACTTTTGGTGAGGTATGGATTGATGATGTTAAAGTAAACGAGCTAAGTGAAAAACACCTTGCGCAAATAAGGCTTAAAAAAATAGGCTTTGTTTTTCAGAAATTCAACCTGATAGCGCCGCTCACCGCCCTTGAAAATGTAATGATGCCCCTCATTTTGCAGGGAGTTAGCGAAAAAGAAGCTAAAACAATGGCTACTGCTGCACTGGAAAAAGTAGGCATGGGAGACCGGATGAAAAATCTGAGCAACGACCTGAGCGGTGGCCAGCAACAGCGGGTCGCAATAGCAAGGGCTTTAGTTACAGACCCAGAAATGATGCTATGCGATGAACCTACAGCATCGCTTGACATAAAAAGTGTGGGTATTGTAATGAATGAACTGAAACTTCTGGCCACACAGGGCAAGGCCGTAGCTGTAGTTACGCACGACACCCGCCTCACTCCGTTTGCTGATCGCATAATTTATGTAATAAACGGAGGAATATCAGATAAGCCGATAGAGGAAGAAATACCTAAAAAATAAATTTTAATTATGAAACAATTCGTTTGCTTATTAGTGCTATTGTTAATGTTAAGTTCTTGCGGCAATAATGATGTGAAAGAAAAAGCTGCCGCAAATAAATTAAAGGCTACGGGCACTGTCAATCAAGTAGTAGGCATAGGCAAAATAGAACCAGAAAGTGACATCATCCAATTATCATCCCCGGTAAACGGGATCGTTCAGAAAATCCTGGCTAAGGAAAATGATTCAGTAGGGGCGGGAACCCCAATACTGGAATTAGATCATAAAATTGAAGATGCAAAAGTGCGTCAACTCATCAGCGAAGTAAACACTCAGGCAGACCAGATAAAGGCAGACGAAGCCGGCATAGAGGAGTTTGCGGCAAAATATAACAATGCCGTATCTGAGGTGCAACGGTTGCAGCGGTTACTGGCTAAAGGTGCGGAAACACAGCAGGCAGTGGATGATGCAAATACCAATCTAAAGTCGTTTCAATCGAATCTTAAACGCTTACAGGCGAATGTTGCAGTGTCAAATAGCCGGTTGTCGGAAACAAAAGCCGGTTTGCAGTTAGCAGAAGTTGAGCGTGACCAGAAAATAATCAAATCACCGGTAACCGGAAAAATATTGGAGATAAGCATCCTGATAGGCGGTTCTGTTGATACCCGTCAGTCATTCGCACAAATAAGCCCTGTATCCAAAATAATAGCAGTGTGTGAGATTGATGAAATGTATGCAGATAAAGTTTCAGTGGGACAAAAAGCCTGGGTACGTAATGTCGGTTCTCCGGATACACTTTCTGCCGGTAGTGTTTACTTTGCGTTCTCCTTCCTTAAAAAGAAATCGCTGTTTACAGACCAGTCTGGCGAGAAGGAGGACAGGCGGGTAAGAACAGTTAAAATAATGCTTGACCAGCCGGATAAATTACTGCTAAACGCAAGGGTTGAATGCGTGATAGATATTTCAGGTAATCTTAAAAAATGAAACGATGTTAAAGATTGCATGGAAGTTCATCAGGTTTGACAAGGCCAAAAGCATAGGGGTAATTGTGGGTATACTTATCAGCACATTCCTGATAGGGCAGCAATTGGGTGTGTTTTTCTTTCTTTCCGGCCTTATGGGTGCATTAGCCACTGATGTAAAAGCCGATATATGGGTAGTGGACAGCAAAACGAATGATGTCAATCAATTAGGAAGACTCGATGTAAGAAACCTAAGAGCTGTTCAAGGCATAAATGGTGTAAAAGAAGCTTTCCCGTTACTCATTTCGGGAGCCTCCTGTAACTACAGAAATGGAACCAGCGGGGCTATTACTTTAATTGGAGTAGACGCAAATCAAGTATATGCGGTGCTAAAACCAAAAAAAATAACTGCCGGTAAAACAACCGATCTGCAATTAGATGGAGCGGTGAGTGGTGAGTATTTTGAAAAGAAAAATCTGGGTGGTACAATAGATCTTGGTACAGACTTTGAGATCAATGGTAGACGAGCCTTTTTCGCGCTACAAACAAAGGGGTTTCGCGGATTTGGCAGCAGCTTTTGTGTCACTACAATTGAAAGAGCCAGATTTTACTCCAATCAGTCTGTAAATACCATCAGTGCTGTTTTGGTGAATCTGCAACCGGGTGTAAACGTGGATGATATTGTTGCTGATATTAATAGGCATATAACAGGAGTAAGGGCATGGCCAGCTCAACAACTTGCCGCTTCATCTGTAAAGAAAATACTCTTCAGCAGCGGTATCGCATTGAGTACCGGCACATTGATCATTTTTGCTTTAATAGCTGGATTTTTCATCATCGGTTTAACCATGTATTCATCTGCATTGGACAGGCTTAAAGATTATGGAACATTAAAAGCCATTGGTGCAGGTAACGGTTACATCAGTCGCCTGATCCTAACGCAAGCATTGTTATTTTCAATTGTTGGCTTTTTGATCGGGCTGCTGTTGCTTGAGGGTTTCAGGAGAGGCGTTGCCAACTCAGGCCTGATCTTTTCTTTTTCTCCCATGGTGTTGCTGGGTATGTTTGCAACAATAGGACTAATCTCGCTCGGTGGGGCATCATTTGCTCTAAGCAGAATAAGAAGCGTTGAGCCTGCCGCTGTTTTTAGATGATCTTTAAAATGCTTTTATGTATAATGAACCTTCTTTAAAAAAAATGCTTAAAACAAATCTCTTTTGGTGCATTTCCTTTGCCTTGGTGATAGCATTACCTGTTTCTGGCAGAGCTCAAAGAACTTTAACTTTGTCACAGGCGATAAACAATGCGTTTTTAAACAGGAAAAATATACAAGCCGGGAAATCAGATCAAATAATCCGTAAACTGCAAACAGATGCTTTGTACCGAAAATACTGGCCGCAGGTTAGCGCAGAATATACTTATTTGTACAACCCTATTTTGCAAACTTCTATATTGCCAATTGGTGTTTTTAACCCATCTTACCCTGCCGATGCTACCAAAAGTATTCAATTTGGCACAAAATGGTCTCAAACAGCAGGAGTAACGCTTAACCAGCCATTAATTGATATATCTGTAAACAGGCAAATCAATGAGGCAAAATTGCAGGAACGTATTGCTGCTGCTTCACAAGCACAAACCGAATATGAACTTGCTTATACAATTGCACAGGTGTATATTGATATCAATTTGCAGGAAACTAAAATCAGATCTGCTGTTGCTGACACAAACAGAACATGGGTCAGTTACCAATTGCTACAGAATAAGTTTGAGCAAAAACGCCTGCTGAAATCAGAGCTCAATAAGGGTAAGATCAATCATAATAATGCAATACAGTTATATGTAAATGCAGTATCCCAATTGATAGAAGACAAAGTGTACCTGCTATTTTTAATTGGTCAAACTGACATGGATCATTCCGATATTATTGTTGATACCAGCTTTATTAAAACAGAGCATTACAAAATTGCCGACCCTGAGCCTGTATCCGCATCAATGCCAGAATTGCAGCAACTGGTATTAAATGGCGAAATAACAGGAAAACAAATGAAAACGGAAAAAGCTAAATACCTCCCGACCCTGAGCCTTAAAGGCTACTTAGGCGCGAATCAATACACTAATAACTTAGACCCGGCAGCAGCTAATTCATGGTTTGGCCTGAGTTATGTTGGTATTGATTTGAAGTATCCTCTGTTATTTGGGGAAGATAAAAAGAAGAAAATACAGCAACTGCAATTGCAGTCTGCACAGTATAATCAGCAAAAAGACGACAGAATCGCTCAATATTATAAGGATGCAGTTATTGCGAAAATTAAGATGCAACAGATTTTATCTGAGTTAAAAACGCAAGAAGAAAATATCGCACTTAGTACTGAATCGATTGGTATTTTTCAGGACCGGGTATCTGAGGGGCAGGAATCCTCATCAAATCTAAATATCGAAGAGACTAATTTACAAAAACTTGATGCTGACTATCAGAGCAACAGAAGGCAGTACTGGTTATTCTTTCTTGACTACCTCAAGGCAACTGGTAATCTAAGTATACTTTGGAAGCAATAGGGCGATTTTAATACTGTTCAAACCAATCAAATTTGTTGTGTATTATATTGTCTTTTTCTTTTTTTACATATTCTAAATAAGCCTTTGCTGCCGATGAGAATTTTTTATTCTTAAGCCATATCAAATGCCAGCTGGTCTTGATAGGGAATTTCTTTACAGGCACTATTTGCACCACAATTCCAATTTTTCTTCATTTCCGGGTGCTAAAATAATTATCCGGAATCAGATAGTGGCATTATCCACTACCATACGCCATTCATTACCAATTAATGCCCTGTAGTAAAAATATTTTAGTACTTGTTATTGCATAGTACTAAAAATATACTTACATTTGCTCCCTGTAATCGAACAAATGGCCATAAAAAATGAATTGCTATGAATATTGAAAACACGCAAAGCCAGATGAGGAGGGGGATACTGGAGTTTTGCATTTTATCCGTTATCCGCCGTGGCGAGGCTTATCCGAGTGATATTGTAGAGGAAATGAAATCTGCCAAACTATTGGTGCTGGAGGGCACGTTATATCCATTGCTCACGAGGCTTAAAAATGCGGGTATGCTTACATACAGATGGGTAGAAAGCAATTCGGGGCCGCCACGCAAGTATTTTTCCCTCACTGAAAAAGGCGTCGCTTTTTACAAGGAACTGGAGGATACCTGGAACGAACTAGCCTTCGCCGTAAATGCCCTGAAAAATAAAGAAGATTCATTACCCCCACTAACAGATACTAACAATTAACCTTTATCCAAACTAAACGAAAATGGAAAAAATAATCAACATAAATTTTCAGGGAAGGGTAATACCCATAGAAGAGACTGCCTACAATAATCTGAAAAAATATATTGACAGTTTGCGCAGCCACTTTGCCAGTGAAGAAAGCTGCGATGAGATCATCAATGATATTGAGAACCGTATCGCAGAGCTTTGCAGCGACCGGTTGAAGAGAGGCGCTCCCTGCATCAGCAGCAATGATGTAAACGAAGTCATTAACAGCATTGGCCGCCTCGAGGATATTGAAGCAGCCGAGGGCGAAGAAAATAAACAATCCAAAGGCAGTTACAGCCAGCCGGCGGGCGCACCTGTTTTCAAAGAACGTTTTGCCAGGAATGCCGATGATAAGGTGATTGCGGGCGTTTGCAGCGGCATAGCCAATCGTACCGGCATTGACCCTGTAGTTGTACGCGTGCTGTTTGTCTTGTTGTTTGGCGCACTGTTTTGGATATATATCCTGCTCTGGATCATAGTGCCGTCTCAAAGCATGCAATCCAGGATTACAAAGCGGCTATACCGCAATCCTGACGATAAAGTGATAGGCGGGGTATGCGGCGGGCTTGCGGCTTATTTTCATATAGAAAGCTGGATACCTCGGCTCATCTTTGTGCTGCCGCTTGTCCTCGGCATTATTTCAGGGGGCATGCATGTCATGTGGTGGCATGGCTACTGGGGTTTTGGCCCGCGTATCTTTACCGGTTCCTTTGGCAGCACTTTGTTCATCGCTTATATTATTCTGTGGATAGTGTTGCCCTATGCCAGTTCCGCCGCAGATAAATTGGAGATGCGGGGCGAGAAGGTTGACATGAATTCAATAAAAGCGGCAACACAGGCAAAAGCAGCCACAGGCGCTTATGCACCAAGGCGCTCCGGTGGTATAGGGCGGGTAATAGGTATCCTGTTCAAGGCCTTGTTCATGTTTATTGCAGCAGTCCTGGCGATTACGCTGTTTGGCATACTCATCGGATTAGTCTTTGGCGGCGCGGTGGCGTTTCCGTTCGCAGATTTTCTGCTTGGCGGATGGGGACAATTTGCACTCGTGTGGGTAGGTATCATTCTTTGCTGCGGAATACCACCACTGGCCTTGATCATCTGGATCATACGTCGCCTGATGGGTGTACGTTCGCGCTACCATTACCTGGGGTATATTTTTGCAACCCTTTGGTTTATTGGCCTTGCAAGTATGATCATACTAACAGTAGGGCTGATGAGAGATTTTAGTTCAAAATCGGTGGTAGAAGAGTCGTACCCGGTTAGTCAGCCTTTTGCAGGTAAACTATACATCAATGTGAATAATGACCAGGCAATGGGATTAAGCCATCATTACAAATGGCATGAAGACTGGAATATTTATGGCGCGCCTTTCGAGGTCAACAAGGATTCACTACTGCTCAATACAGTAAAAGTTAAGGTAGCGCAGAGCGCCGACTCGCTCTATCATATGTACGAGGTCAGGATAAGCAGGGGCAATACATCAGAACATGCAAAAGACCTGGCCTCACATATTTATTTCAGCATCAGCCAGTCGGACAGTATCATCAGTTTACCAAAAGGATTTGCCATAAGCAATAAGGATAAATTCCGTAACCAGCAGGTAATGGTGGTGGTGGAAGTGCCCATTGGTAAAAAAATCCAGTTCAACAAAAACATAAAGAGTTATGACTGGTTCGAAATCAATGTAAACAGGAGAAAGAACTTTAATTTCCGGCGCGACTGGAATTATCGTTACAACAGCAACACAGAATATATTATGACGCCGTCAGGGCTAAAAGATCAGCATGATTCTTCAAGGCTGGAATCAGATAGCGATGATGAGGATAATGATAATGACAACTAATAGAAATTGGCGGGATTTAGGAAGCACAATGCATTTGACAGTGGGAAAAACAACAAATATTGCCCAATATATACCTTTTACATAACTTTGCTTTTATGGATACGGGTATAACTGATTCTGGCAGGCTTAATGTTTACAAAGGTCTTTTCTGGGATTTTGATTACGAAAAAATCAATTGGCAGGCAAGTTACCGTACAATCATTGAAAGAGTAGTAGAACGCGGCGCTCAGGAAGACTGGCAGGAATTAATTCATTTTTACGGGAGAGAAAAAATAATTGATACCTTAAAAAACGAAATTAAATATTTGCCTGACTATGCTATTGAAAATGTTTGCAAATACTTCAAACTAAAAAAAGAAGAATTAGCGTGTTACGCAAGGATGCTGTTGAGAAAGGAACATTGGCTCTGATACATCGCTTAATGGCAGATGAACAGATAATGGGTTTCAATTTGATAGGCGGCACAGCGCTTGCTTTATAAATCGGCCATCGTGCATCAATAGATATTGATTTGTTTACCAACGATAATTTTAATGCCATTAGTGTGGCCGGATATTTATCCTCCAAATTCAATGCTCAAAGAATTACTACCCTGAAAAACGCCGTATTTTGCTATATTGAAGATATTAAAATTGATTTAATCTCCCATCAATATCCATTAATAAAACCAATTGAATTTGTTGAGGGTATCAGGATGTTATCGCTGGAAGATATTGGAGCGATGAAATTACATGCTATTGTAAATAATGGCACCCGCCTAAAAGATTTTGTTGATTTTTACTTTCTTTTAGAAAGAATGCCTTTACAAAAAATATTGCAGGACTATGAAACAAAATATGCGGAAACCAATACTACTTTAATGGCTAAAACCGCATTGTTATACCACAATGATATAGATTTTACCGTGCCGGTAATGCTGATAAATCATAAAATTGAATGGCCGGCAATAAAAGAACGGATTGAGGATGCAATAAAATATCCCCTCCGGATTTTCCCAGCATCACCTGGCAATGAAAATATACCAATTCCTCAAAAGAAAAGAAGAAAACCAGGTTTATGATTTCTCTTTTTTGAAGTTTTGAAGCAGGAGCATGTAGTCAGAGACATACGCCGAACTATAATTTTATTTGTATTTTGGAAGATTACGGGCAACAGGAGGCCATGTAAAACATGAAAGGTAGTTTAACGATTTTATCCAAATTAGAGATGAAAAAGAGTTGGAAAATATGCATTGTTCTGGTTTGTGTATTGCTGTCAGGCGACCTCATTTACAATCTGAAAGCAGAAGAAAAACTACCTGTTAATGCAACAATTGATAAAATAGTTGTTCTGAAATCTCAAAGAAAACTTGTTGCATATGCCAACGGCCAGATTTTGCAAACATATACGATTGCTTTAGGCAAGAACCCAGTTGGCGCAAAACAATATGAAGGTGATAAGAAAACACCGGAGGGGACATATTTTATTAATGCCAAAAACCCGGAAAGTAAATTTCATAAAAACCTCGGCATTTCTTACCCGAATGAAAATGATTTGAAAAATGCAATACAATGCGGAAAAGCTTCCGGTGGAGATATTAAGATACATGGGTTACAAAATGGCCTTGGATTTATTGGAAGACCGCATACATTATCTGACTGGACAGCAGGTTGTATAGCGCTAACAAATCAGGAGATCGACGATCTGTATTTGCACACACCAGTTGGAACATTGGTTGAAATAGAACCATAAAATACTTGTTTTGATTAGGGGTTATGTAGTTTCTACAAAAATCTCCCGGTTTGTTAATCGAAAATATTGTCTGTCGCTATTCAAATTAGTTGTAATTTAACAAGTGGTACCCCCGCCTTCCCGCAAAAAACCAATACTTTTGATAAAATATTCTTTTGAAGTACATGCCCTTGAAAGATCCGGGACCATTAACGGCTGAGCAAAAAATGGAGCGAAGGATACGTATCCTGTGGATCACGTTCGTTTCTTCGCTGGTTTTTTTTGTGTTATTAATTACCGGCATTAATTACGGCCTCGTTGGTTATATGCCATCCGTTGGCGAACTTGAAAATCCTCAAAGCGCCATATCTTCAGAAATATTTGCCGCCGATGGAACCCTGCTGGGGCGCTATTATGTAACGGACAGGTCTAACAGTATATTCTCTGAAATCTCTCCTAATATCATTAGTGCATTAATTGCACGGGAAGACTACCGCTTTTATGAGCATTCAGGCATTGACGCGGTTGCAACAGCAGCCATCCCGCTGTATATGCTGATTCATAAAAAGCGCGGCTCTTCCACTATTACCCAGCAGCTTGCCAAAAACCTTTTTCCCCGCAAAAGTGAAAATTTTTTCACCCTGCCTTTTATGAAATTAAAAGAATGGGTGCTGGCCGTGAAACTGGAACGAAATCTCACCAAGAAAGAAATCATCACCCTGTATCTGAACACAGTGCCGTTCAGCGACAATGTATATGGCATAAAGAATGCCTCGCAGACCTTTTTCAACAAGACCCCTGACAAAGTAACTATTGATGAGGCGGCAGTGCTCATCGCCCAGCTGAAGGGCAATACCCTGTACAATCCCCGCTCACACTCCGCAAAGGCGAAAGAACAGCGGAATGTGGTACTGGACCAGATGCACAAATATGGCTATATCAATGACGCCCAGCTAACTGAACTTAGAGGAAAAGAAACGCCGCTCGACTATCATAGAATTGATTATAACACCGGATTAGCGCCCTACTTCAGGCAAATTGTGGAGCAACAGGTAAAACTGCAATGCAAAGGCCTGAAAAAACCTGACGGCACTCCATATGACATTTATAAAGACGGCCTGAAAATATATACCACCCTGGATATGCACATGCAGCGGTATGCCGAAGAAGCTGTGCAGGAGCACCTCACAGACCTTCAGAAGCAGTTCATGGCGCAGTCGGGCTATAACGATGGAAGTGTATGGAAGAGGGGGAGCGCCCTGAACATACTCAATGCAAGTATCAAAGCCAGCGACCGTTACAAGGGGATGATGGATGATGAAATTCCGGAGGTAAAAGCGATGGAGTTGATGAAAAAACCTGTTAAAATGCGGTTATTTGCATGGAACAAGGCGCGCTATAAAGATACCGTAATGAGCCCTATAGACTCTATAAAGTATATGAAGTTGTTCCTGCAGTCCGGCTTTATGGCCATGGACCCTTTTACCGGGGAAGTGAAAGCATGGGTAGGTGGAATTGACCATAAGTCCTTTCAGTATGACCACGTAAACATCAATACCAAAAGGCAGGTAGGCTCTACTATAAAACCACTGCTGTATTGTTTTGCATTAGAGAAGGGTTTTTCACCATGCGGCATTGTATCCACTGCCCCGCAGGAATTTCCCGGCATGAAGAAACCTTATGACGCCAATATGAAAGGAACAACTCCGGAGGATATGTCCCTGAGCCGGGCGCTGGCATTATCTATAAACAATGCGGCGCTATATGTATTGAAACAGGTGGGGATGGAAGCATTTGTTGATTTCGCCCATAAATGTGGTATCACCGCCCATATGGATCCTTACCCTTCAGTAGCCCTTGGCGTTTCAGACATTTCGCTGTATGAAATGCTTGGGGCGTATAGTATGTTCCCGGCAGGGGGCATACATACCGAGCCTTTCTTCCTGAGTAAAATAGAAGACAAGAATGGCGTGCTCATCAAAAGCTTCGCTCCTTCACAGAAAGAAATCGTCAACCGGAATACCGCATTCAAGATGGTAAAAATGATGCGTGGCGTAGTCAATGCCGGAACGGGTGGGCGGCTTCGGTTCAAATACGGCATACACAATGATATAGCAGGCAAAACCGGTACGACCAATAGCCAGGCGGATGCGTGGTTCATAGGCTATACGCCACAACTGATTGCCGGAGTATGGGTGGGTTGCGATGACCGGGTATTCCGTTTCAGGAGCGAGCGCCTCGGGCAGGGCGCTTCCGCCGCTTTACCCATCTGGGCCTACTTCATGAAGCGGGTATATGCAGACAGGACTACAGGGATCAATCCGGCAAAGACATTTGATCAGCCCGGCGATTTTGCTGATTGCCAGACTATGGATACCACGGGTTTCTATTTCGACAAAACGAAAAAGGACAGTACTGAAGTAGATGAAGATGCAGGGCCACCAGTACAGGATATTAATGAGTAATACTCTGGCGTTTTTCAAAACCTGGAGGATTCTGTGCATTGCAAAGAAGGGATAAAAACCTTTAGACAACTTTAGCCTGACTAAACGCTTTCATCAACGATTTTTTTTTGAACACCCTCGTTACATATGGGCTGTCTCATGTTCCCATCTTAATGTTTTCTGTGCTAAACAAGTGAGGCGCTTCCTGAAGGTATTGTTTCCAGTCGTTCTCAAATCAAAGAATTTCTCAAAACTTCAAACATCATTATAAATACCGTTAAATAACGGTATCAAATACCGTTGTTTAACGCTTGCGCAACCATATACGGCTTTTTAATTTTGTATTGTAATGGTATAAACACTTTAATACATAATTTTTAAAAAAAGCATAAAGGAGTAGGCTGAAAATCCTAAAACAGAGTAAGCTCCCGGTAGCCGAAAAGGGTATAGAGTAGGCGATTTTAAATAATAGAAAATGAAAAAGAACATTGCGGTCGTTGCATACGACCTGAATCCAGGTTCATCATTAACTTCAGATGCTGTTGTAATTCAAAATGATCTGAATGCAGCAGGCTATAATGCCACACTTGTTAATCAGTGGGTATTTAATGAACCGAATGCAGCCTATTTTAAAAATGCAGCTTACTGGTCAGGATTTGATGGTGTTGTGATCTGCAACTTTTACGGTACCTGGAACTTAAGGGAATTGATTTTATCACAAAAACCTGTTATTTGCATCAATTCTGGCTATGTAGATGATTTAGGGCTTGGCGAATATTTAGATGAGCATATTTCTGAGAATACATTTCATGTTATCAACAACACGCATCCGGCAATGGGCGGTATGGCATTAGGCACTTTTACCAATCCAGGTGCGATATGGGTCGATTCTATTTCAACCTTCAACCATTTTGTAGACATATTAGTTACATCCCTGGCAAATCAACCATTATTAGTGGTCCATAAAAGTAAAAAATTAGCCTATTTCGGATGGTACAGGATGTCACAGGCCGGTGCTGGCAGTGTATTGAACAAACTTTTGGTTAGCACAGCCAAATGGGCTTTCAGTTAATTTTCTGTGTTCTGTTTAATGTGAGTCCGACGGTTTGCAAACACGCAATGCAAATAACCATCGAACTCACATTACTTTCCCCATCACCTCTTCAATAAATACCACCTGGCTTAAGTTGATTTTTTGTTTTGCAATTTCTGCCGGAAACCATTCCGCCTTATCTATTTCAGGGTATTCCCGGAATTTGCCTGATTTGGGTGGCCATTCTATTTGAAAGGTATTGCTCCTGAATGGAGTACTATCTAAATCGCATTCTACTGCCCAGGCAAATACAGTTTTACCTCCTTTTTGAACAATGGGGCACAATTCAATAAACGTTCCGGTTAAGGGTAACCCGATTTCTTCCGAAAACTCTCTTTTAGCGGCGCTCAAAGGGTCTTCATCATCAAACTCGCCTTTAGGAACAGACCATGCGCCCAAATCCTTTTTTGAAAAATAGGGCCCACCCGGATGCACTAACAGAAACTCAGGAATTTTGTTCCTGAAACGGTAAACCAATAAGCCCGCGCTTTTTTTATTCATTTATCAAGGCCCTTTGAATTAAAAATCAGCCTTCATTTCTCGTATCAGCCGGGGTGCAGTTGCGTTACCATCAGCAATTATTCTTCTGACTGTAAACAGTGGATTTGTTTTATCTGTTTTTTTAGCCAACTGGAACGCAGCAGTAAAGCCATATTTCTTTATATGCTCCACGGCATTAGTATTCCATAGCCCAAACGGATAGGCAAAATATTTTACCGGCATATTGGTAATCTTTTTCAGATCATTCCATGGCTTCTCTATTTGTTTTACCCAGTCGCTTTCTGTGTATTTAGTCACCATATGATGGTCCCAGGTATGGCAACCAATTATGTGCCCTTTGGCAGCAAGTTCAGCCACCTGCTTTCTATCCATATAGTTTGGCCTGCCCAATACTACAGTCATTATAAAAAAGACGCCTTTAAACCCGTATTTATTCAGTTCCGGCAACGCATTTGTATATTGTGAAGCATCTGCATCATCAAAAGTAAGCATCACCGGTTTGGAAGGAAGTTTCTCCCCCTTCGTCATATAGGCGATCAGTTGATCAGGCAAAATGGTATGATAGCCGCTGTCGTGCAGCATTTTCATTTCAGCCTTGAATAAAGCGACAGGTACTATATAAACCTTCTCACTCTTGGTATCGCCACTTCTCCAGTCCCGTATGTTGTGATAACAGAGGATCGGAACATCCATTTTGTGCAATCCGCCAACCATATTATTTGCATCCTGGCGAGTACTTGCTCCCGGATTCCGTTGTGCATAAATTGTGATGGAGCTAAAGAAACACAAAACGAATGCTGACAACAGCTTAAAGCGGTAATTATATTTTTTCATAACCGGACAATTTACTAAAGGAATACAATTTACGCAAATTGCTCTTTTTATTAGAATGATAATAATCATTCCATAAATAATTCCTGCAAAAACAAATAGAATAATAAAGATAGCTAAAGCGTTTCCGGAAATAAGAAGGGCACACAAATTGCAGCAAAAAAGTAGAATATTCTCTATTTTTACATAAAGTAACAAGAGCGTTAAATTGTAATGCCTATGAAACAGATTACCGTACTTATCATTTTTCTCGCTTTAATTATCAGCGCCTGTAAGAAAAAAAATAATGGTCCGGCTACTATACCAATAAATGCAGGGCTGAAAGCCGACTTTGGTTATAAGCCGGGTAGCTATTGGATTTATAAAGATTCTGTAAGCGGCATGGTTGACAGCGCATATGTAACCGATAATACAATTATTTACAGGCAATTGGGTTGCGCTATGATTGCAGGGCTTCCTGAATATGAAATAATGGCGATTACAGTAAGAGTATCTGATATTAATCCTACAGATAGTGAGCAATGGACTATCACCCTGACAGACAGCGCTTTTTCATTGTCTTTATCAAATAACAAGGATGTGGTGGAATCAGAATTAATTCTGCAACCGTTTACTTATCCGTTCAGGTTGGGGAATTCCGCACTGTCTGATGGTTGCCTGATGTATCCCGATAGTGCCTGTGTTACAGATATTATTCCAGTTGTTTCCATAAACAATCAAAATTTCAGCAATACGGTACAATTAAATCATGCAGGCAGGGCCAATATTGCCGCCTATAATGACTGTTTCTACACCAGCCCGGAAGCTGGCTTTGTAAAAATAGTTTTTGACCACCCGGCAGTTTCAATTCATCGAGTGTTGGAACTTCAACGGTATAAGATTGTCAGGTAAAATTGGGATGTTCATTTAACTGCTCTTTGTCGATTACAACTTTGGCAGGATACACAAAACATTACGTGTTACCGAGCAATGGAAGCTAAGTTAACAACTAAACCAATGACTATTGGGGGCATTATAACCTATGCTGACGCCGATGAAATAGCAGCAGCTAATAAACGATTAGAGAGAATGAATAGAACAAAATAAGGGCTGCAAATCGCAGCCTTTTTTATTACCTTTAACTTTCACTTTTTATGTTTAACTATGAGAGTATTATCAATCATTGGAATAGTTTTGTTTTCGTGGCTTTTTATCAATAGATGCCAATATTACGGCTTGATTGGAGATTATGCGGGTAAATCATTTACGTATACTGATGACGTTATGAATAGAGCGAAGCACAGCCTTATTCCGCAAATATTAGTAAGTGGCTATGCATTAATATTTGCAATAACCGCAATGGTTCGTGCTTTTAAAAATCAAAATATTAAGAACGACCAAAAAAACGAAAATGGTCTTTAACATTTCAACAACATTCAAATGAGACACTACCGAAAAAAGAGGTTTAGCCGTTAATCCATTCCCTTTAACTAATTTTGCGGTTCACAATCGCTTATGCATTCACTCGTAATATTCGTGTCAGGTACCGGAACAAATGCCGATGCTATTATTCAATACTTTAAAAAGGACCGCAAGGCCCATGTGTCACTTATTGTAAGCAATAAAGCGGATGCGGGCGTACTGGAGATTGCAAAAAAAGAAGAGATTCCTTTTCTTATCATCAACAAAAAAACTTTTAATGAAACGCTTCTGGTAGAGCAAATAAATGACTGCAAACCTTCGCTCATAGTGCTTGCCGGCTTTTTATGGAAAATACCGGAAACATTGATCCATGCATTCCCGGATAAGATAATTAATATCCATCCCGCATTATTACCGGCTTATGGCGGCAAGGGCATGTACGGACATAAAGTGCATGATGCAGTAATTGAAGCAAAGGACAAGGAGTCCGGCATCACCATACACTATGTAAATGAGGCGTATGACGACGGCAACATCATACTACAGGCAAGATGCAAAGTGGAAGAAAAGGACCGCCCTGATGACCTTGCAAAACGCATACATAAACTGGAGCATTTTTATTACCCAAGGGCAATTGATTTTTTGCTGGGAGAATAAACTATTTTATCTTTTATTGGCACAAAAGGTATTATTTTGAATCAATAACAATTCTAAATCTAATCAGGTGCAAGTTTCTGCAAAATTCAAAAGTACTTTGGTGATTATCATCTTTCTTTTACTGCTTCTTTTGCCGGCGGCTTATACATTTATCAGGGAATACAGGCTAAAGCAGGAAGAAGTTAAAAAAGTAAGTCCACATACAAGCTTTTTGATTAATACTATATTAAACGTCAAAAATCTGTACTACTATATACCTTTGCGAGCTTAAAAACGTTAATTGGAAACAGCGGCTTTGCGGCTTTGCGAGAAATTCTTTCGTGCCGTAATTTGATATCCAATTGGTAAATAAGGCCATCTGATAAAGTATAAGCTATATCATAAGTATTTCATCTTTTATTCCGGCAATGCATTAATCGCCTCAGCAAATGCAAGTATTTCCTCTTCCTTAGTATCCCATGCGCACATAAGCCTTACTTCGTGGGTACTGTCCTTCCACACATAGAAAGGGTAGTGTTCCTGCAGTGGTGCATACCAGTTGCGGGGTATCTCTGCGAACACAGCATTGGCCTGTACCGGTTTTGTGATTTTTACATGCCTGTTTTTTGAAATAGACTTACAAAGCAATTCCGCCATTTTGTTGGCGTGGGTACTCGTTTTACGCCACAATTCATTTTGCAGCATCGCCTCAAATTGTACGGCTATAAAGCGGGTTTTGGAAGCCAGTTGCATTATCTGCTTGTGTTTATAGGCAATGTGTTTTGATAACTCTTTATTAAACACCACCACTGCTTCGCCAAACATCATGCCCCCTTTCGTACCACCCAATGAAAGTATGTCCACACCTGCTTTACCGCTTATATCGCTAAGGCTGCAACCAAGTGATGCGGCGGCATTAAAAAACCGGGAACCATCCATGTGCAGGTACAATCCGTGCTCTTTGGTTAATGCAGCAATAGCTTTTATTTCCTCCGGTTTGTAAACTGTGCCGTACTCCGTAGTTTGTGTTATGGATAACATCGCTGTTTGCGGATAATGAACATCTCCTTTTCTTATCAGCCTTTCGCTGATTGTTTTTATATCCAGTTTACCCTTGTCATTTGCCTGCAATGGGAAAAAACGGCAGCCTGTAAACGTCTCAGGCGCTGACGATTCATCATTATATATATGGGAAGTATCAGAGCAAAGGACAGCGTTATAAGATTGGGTGGCGCTGCTGATGCTCAGCACATTTGCCCCTGTGCCGTTGAATACGAAATAGACATCCACATCCGCTTCAAAAATGTCTTTGAATAACGAGGTCACACGTTTGGTAAGTTCATCCGCTCCATAAGAACGGGCATGAAGGCTGTTAGCTTTTTGCAGGGCTTCCATTACTTCCGGCAGCACTCCTGCATAATTATCACTGGCAAAACTTTTCATTAAAATAGATTTTGGCGTTAAAATTAGCTGTTTTCATAACTTTAGGCAGTAAAACTTCAGAACAATGAAAAGTATATCGCTTTTATTAGCGGCGTTTTTTCTTTCCTGTTTCACAGTCCCCCAGCATACAGTACAGATCAGAAACCTTTGGGAAAAGCCACAGGTGCATGTTTTGTTTGAGGGTTATACTATTTCCTTTACTATAAAAGACATAAACAAGGCATTACAATTGCTGGCAGAAACAGGTGATTCAACTTATGGCCTGGAATCACCTTTTGATACAAACAAGAATTATAATTTCGAGCTATATCCGGGCACGAGAATGGAATATCATACCCAGGTGCAGCCAATGTTGCAAAATGGAGTTGGCGCGTTTTTGCTTACCGCCGGCCATGCTGAAATAAGAAACGAAAAACAAAAAAAACTGAAAGAGATTATTGTAAACATCGGAGACCATACTCCGGGTGTAGATGAGGTAGTGATAACGGTTTTTGACCCGAAGAATAATAAGTTGATCTTCTGGGGTAAAATGAAAAAAGAAATGTATAATAAAGACCTTGGCATTGACTGAACGCTTTACCTATTATCTTTGTAAGCTATGCCAACCAGCCAATTTGAACAATAAACAACATTATAAAAAACAGGCGTTCGGTAAGCTGGTCTAAAATGAACGGCCGGATCATACCTGACGAAACTGTAAACCAGTTGCTGGCGCTTGCCGATTTTAACATCTGATTTCACTAACTAATTGACTTTCAATATAAGATTGTGCAACAATCACCAAAATAAAAAAATCAAACTGGATTTGCGCAAAACAAATTAACCTTTAACCAATTTAACCAATTAACCAATTATATCCATCACATTTTTCACATTCCCTGTCCTCGTGAGTTTTTCGCCGAACGACACATTACCACATTAATTAAGTCATTCAGCCATTGCGCAATTGAGCCATTATTACAGGTATATCATAAAGTTTTATTAATAGTAATCATGAATTAACCTTACTTGACGGTTGCAAGGCTTTATTTCCGTACCTTTGCACCCTGAAAGAAATAGCCCTTCCGGATTTTCTCCACGGGAAGGGCATTTTTAAGTAACAAAGATAATAGTTAATAGGTTAAGGAGATAAAAATTTTCGAGAGGTTTTTTATGGATATTCGCAACATTGCCATTATTGCACACGTTGACCACGGCAAAACAACACTGGTTGATAAAATTTTACACGCCACACACGTATTCCGCGACAACCAGGATACTGGTGAACTGATCATGGACAGCAACGACCTGGAACGTGAGCGTGGTATTACCATTTTAGCAAAAAACGTTTCTGTTACGTATAAAGGCGTAAAAATAAATGTAATTGACACCCCTGGTCACGCCGACTTTGGCGGCGAGGTGGAGCGCGTGCTCAAAATGGCAGATGGTGTATTGCTGCTGGTGGACGCTTTTGAAGGCCCTATGCCGCAAACACGTTTCGTGCTGCAAAAGGCGCTGAACCTGCACCTGCACCCGATAGTAGTTATCAATAAGGTGGACAAACCAAACTGCCGCCCGGAAGAAGTGCATGATGCGGTATTTGAATTGTTTTACCAGCTTGACGCTACAGAAGAACAATTGAATTTCCCTACAATTTACGGTTCTTCAAAACAAGGCTGGTTCAATACAACTATAGAGCCGACTACTGACATTACTATATTACTGGATACTATACTGGAAAAAGTACCGGCGCCAACCGTAAAGGAAGGCCCTGTGCAGATGCAGGTGACTTCCCTTGATTATTCTTCTTTCCTGGGCCGTATAGCAATAGGTAAAGTGACCCGTGGCGTGATGAAGGAAAATCAGCAGGTGATGCTTTGCAAAACCGATGGTACTATGCAGCGCAGCCGTATCAAGGAATTGTACGTATTTGTGGACATGGGTAAAAAGAAAGTCGCTGAAGTACAATGCGGCGATATTTGCGCCATAGTAGGTATTGAAGGGTTCCAACTCGGTGAAACGATAGCTGATATAGACAAACCGGAGGCATTACCCATCGTTCCTATTGACGAGCCTACTATGAATATGCAATTCAGTATCAACAACTCACCATTCTTTGGTAAGGAAGGCAAATTTGTTACCAGTCGCCACATACGTGACCGGTTGATGAAGGAGCTGGAAAAAAACCTGGCGATGCGTGTGACAGAAACTGATGATGCCGATAAATTCCTGGTATATGGAAGAGGTATATTACACCTCAGCATATTAGTGGAGACCATGCGCCGCGAAGGTTATGAACTAACCGTAGGGCAGCCACAGGTAATTACAAAAGAGATTGACGGCAAGAGATGTGAGCCTTATGAAGTGCTGGTAGTAGATGTTCCTGCCGAGTTCAGCGGCAGAGTGATAGACCTGGTGACACAGCGTAAAGGTGAAATGCACGTAATGGAAACAAAAGGGATGATGCAACACCTGGAGTTTGATATTCCGTCCCGCGGATTGATAGGATTGCGTTCACAAATGCTTACTAATACGGCAGGCGAGGCTGTAATGGCCCACCGCTTTGACCAATACAAGCCATGGAAGGGCTTTATACCAGGTCGGAATAATGGCGTACTGGTGGCCAAAACAGCAGGTAAAGCAACCGCCTATTCTATTGACAAACTACAGGACAGGGGATCTTTCTTTATTGATCCGGGACAGGAACTGTATGAAGGCCAGATAATTGGCGAGCATATTAAGCCGGGAGACCTGGTAGTAAATGTTGCTGAAACTAAAAAGCTGACCAATATGCGTTCAAGTGGTACGGACGACACATCAAGGATAACTCCCAAGATAGATATGACGCTCGAGGAGTGTATGGAATACATACAGCAGGATGAGTGCATAGAGGTAACTCCGAAAAATATACGCGTGCGAAAAATACAAATGAATGAAGAGGACAGGAAGAAAGCACAGAAGATGTTGAAGTCAGAAGCATAATATATCATTGACATTATTAAACGGGCTGTCTTTTTTAAAGAGATAGCCCGTTTATATTTATGTCCCCCCCCGATCAATTGAAATCATTTACAAGTTGAAAAGTCCGCTTTGATTAACCCTTTCCATTTAATAACAGGACAAATCGATCATTTTCATTAACTTTAGCCAACATACAAATAGCTCCGTTACTATAAAGGATCTATATGAATTCTTAAAACTTATAAACAGTAGTTAGGTATTATTCTCAGATTTCTTATTTTTACTGTCAATAATCATGATACTCAGGAACCTTTTATATTTTATCGCGATTCTGCTTTTTATTGGCTGGGTGCTTGGCTTTCTGGTATGGCCGCATGAAGGCCATATGGTTCATTTATTGCTGGGTCTGGCAATAATTTCCCTGGTGTTTGGCCTTACACGGAAAGGAAAGGCTGACTGATGCTTCCATTTGGTCAACCTTCTTTACCATTGTAGTTCAGGATCACTATTTTCACTTTTCTTTCTGTGAACGTGCCGGCTTTGTATTTTTTGTAATTGCCTGTCATAAATAAGGCGCGCAATTTTATCTGCTACATGTGGATCATGTAATATCGCATTGAGTTTTTTTTCAGAAATATCTAAGCGGTACATCAGTTGGAAAAATGTTTCAGGGCCCTGCTCCAGTATCTTAACAACCCTGTCAGCCAGCAATTTCAATATCGCATCCTCCGAAAGGGTGTCGGGAAGTACCAGTTCCCAATCATCCTTCAGTGCTATTGCGGTTTCTTTTAAAAGATTAGCCATTATACCAAAATCTGTTTATACTTTTTGATTTTGACTTTTAACTTTTGACTTAGACTATGAAAACATCTGAATCTTATCCAGCACCAATTGTTTTACACTTGATAATGATATTCTTTCCTGTAACATGCTGTCACGATAACGGATGGTAACTGTCTGGTCTTCCTTCGTCTGGTGGTCTATAGTGATGCAGAAAGGTGTGCCGATAGCATCCTGCCTGCGGTAACGCTTGCCTATGCTGTCTTTTTCTTCGTAAAAGCATTTAAATGCAGGCTTGCATTGGTCTATTAATTCACGCGCTATTTCAGGCAAGCCATCTTTTTTGGTAAGCGGCAATACGGCTAATTTTATTGGCGCCAGCATAGCGGGAAAGCCAAGCACTACGCGGCTATCCTTTTTATCTTCCGTACTTAGGTCTTCCTCCTTGTATGCCTCGCTCAGTACCATCAATATTGTGCGATCCAGGCCTATGGAGGTTTCTACCACATATGGGATGTAGTGCTGGTTGATGTCCGTATCGAAATAAGTCAGTTTCTTACCGCTGAATTGCTGGTGGTTTTTCAGGTCAAAGTCCGTCCGGCTGTGAATACCTTCCACTTCTTTAAAGCCCATCGGAAAATCATATTCTATATCACAGGCCATATCGGCATAGTGCGCCAGTTTCACATGGTCGTGAAAACGGTATCTGTCCGGCGAAATGCCAAGGCTCAGATGCCATTTCATGCGTGTTTCTTTCCAGTATTCATACCATTCTTTTTGGGTACCGGGCTTTACAAAAAACTGCATCTCCATTTGTTCAAACTCACGCATACGGAATATGAAACCCCTTGCTACTATCTCATTACGAAACGCCTTACCGGTCTGGGCAATACCAAACGGTATTTTCATACGCCCGCTTTTCTGCACATTCAGGAAGTTCACAAAAATACCCTGTGCCGTTTCAGGGCGCAGATACACTACATTTGTTTCTTCCGACAGGGAGCCCATTTCGGTGGCAAACATGAGGTTAAACTGCCGTACCTCTGTCCAGTTGCAAGTGTTGCTTACTGCACAGCTTATCCTGTTATTTTCAATTAATTGTTTCAGTCCGTCAAAATCATTTGTTGCCAGCAATGCATCCATTTGTTGCAGCAATGCCTCTCCTTTATCTGTATCAAGCGTTTCAGCAAAACCTTCTATCAGGTGATCTACACGATAGCGCTTCTGGCTATCTTTGTTATCTATCATAGGGTCGCTGAAATTGTCCACGTGGCCGCTGGCCTTCCATACGGTCGGGTGCATGAAGATTGCAGCGTCTATGCCCACTATATTCTCCTGCATCTGGGTCATGCTACGCCACCAGTAGTCGCGTATGTTTTTCTTTAGTTCAGCGCCAAGTTGTCCGTAGTCATATACCGCGCTCAGTCCATCATATATTTCACTAGATTGAAACACGAACCCGTACTCTTTACAGTGGGCTATTATATTTTGCAGCTTATTATCATTTGCCATAATGGGCGCAAAAATAGGTTGATTAATTGAATGGTTAATTAGTTGAGCGGTTAATTAGTTAAAAAAGGATAAAGAGTATTACAGGAAGTTAGCTGATTCCGGACCCAAGGGTAATTATTACCCACGATTTATTGACGTAGTTTTTGGGGTTTAACCTTTAACTTTTGACTTAACACCTATATTATACCGCGACTGCTCTGATAAAATGACAATAGAAATAAAAATGTCTGTTATGTATAAATAGAGATATGGAGCCATAATAAACGCAAGGAATATGCTCAGATAAATTTTAAAGGAAGCCATAAGGAAGATCTTATTGTTTATCCTCTTTCTGATGAACCAAAACAATAATCCCATGAGGAATATAATAAGAAAAGTGGCAATAAAAAGAATGTGTTGAAGCAGGTTAAAACCTGTTTGAAGATCAGTATGAAGATATTTCTCATAAAATAAATAAGCAAATCCTACTCCATAGTATAAATGCCATGGTAAACTATTGCCATTTAAATTATGCCATTCATTAATTGAAAGGTTTTTATATCCTACGAAGGTGGCATATATAGCAGCATGATCTCTAATAAAAAATGGGATGATAAATAAAATAGAAACAAAAAATATAATGACCAGAATGGTTTTGAATAATTGTTTTTTACAATCAGATACGAATAAAACAAATGCCCATAACGGCAGCCACATTGCGACATAATACCTTGATAAAAGACATATACTTATGGTAAGCCCTGTTAAAATAATACTTCTATGATTTAAACCCATTATTAAAAACATATAGTATGCAGCAACCATTATTTCAACCGTTACGCCAATAATCCGGGGATATTGCTGCGCTATAAGCCAATACAGGACAGACAGTAATATCAATACAGAAAATGATATCCAAAACTTATTATGACGCATACTCTGAAACATTACCGTAAAAGCACCTATGCACCAAATAGCAAAAGACATCGTACGATAATCGAAGTGAAAAAATTCCGGTATCGTGTATGGGAGCCAATGCATAGTTAAATAAGCCGGAACATTGTTTTCCCCAACAGCCAGATAGCTTTGAATGTTATATGGATCATGGCCGGATATAAATCTTTTCGTAAGCCATCCGATAGTTGATAGAATATTTGAAATAGGGCCAGGATCAATTGTTTTAATAATATGGATAGTAGTTTCGTTAAGTATTATGAAAGCAACAGCAAATAATGGGTATAATATATACTTTCCTGTAACCTTCGGTTTTTCTAAAACAGATAATTCAGGAATATTGTAAAACTTAAATAATAGTACAAATCCGAATAAAAAGGAGACAATAAAGTATCCTGTAGATGTAAATTCCTGCGTCATATTACATTGCAGGTTAAATACAAATGCAAAAAGGCCTTCTAAAATAATAAATAAAATAAGGATAATATTATAAATATTGTTTTTAAGCATGGGCATATACAATAGTGCAAATAGAATAATCAGCGTCTTATTATTGCTGACAAATCAATTCTATAATATTTATAATGGAAAATTTGTTTCAAAAATATACTTTAAAACAGAAGTGTCAAAACTATTTTAAAACTACCCAGCCATTAAATAATATAAACCTCGACTAAAACCGTTCACCCATCCCCAATCCAAACAATGCATAATCATAGACTGCCGGGTCTTTGGGGTTGAGCGCTCTTAATTGGTAAGTAAGATGCAGGGCATTGTTCCAGTTAGATTTTATATTTTCAAGCAACCCAAGCCTTTCGGCTACACGGGCCACATGCACATCGAGCGGGCATATCAACTGGTGCAGCTTTATTTTTTTCCAGATTCCGAAATCAACACCGGCACTGTCTTTGCGCACCATCCACCGAAGGTACATATTCAGGCGCTTGCAGGCTGAGTTTCTGTCGGGTGTGGCAATATGTTTTTTTGTCCGCTCCGGATGTTCTATAGAAAAGAAATAGTTGTGAAAATGAATGAGGGCTTCTTCTACAGTATCTTCCTTATACTGTTTACCCGGAACAAAAGCATCCTCAAGAGAATCATACCGGCTATAATGATGCTGCAAAAATGAGATAAAATACAGCAGGTCGGTAGCATTAAAAGTGCGGTGCGCGAAATGAATGAATGGTTTTAAGTCGCTGTCTTTATGATTCAGAATAAAATCGTACGGCTTGTTATCCATCCATCCCATCAGTTTCCTGCAGTTATTGATGATGGTTGTCCGATTGCCCCATGCGAGCACAGCCGCAAATAATCCGGATATTTCTATATCCTGCTTCTTAGTAAAAGAATGCGGTATGCTGATTGGATCCTTTTCTATAAAAGAAGGCTGGTTATATAGTGCAGCTTTGGCATCAAGAAATAGTTTTAAACTGCCGGTATCTTCCATTATCTAATAAAGTTTGAATTCAAAAGTAACGACCAAAAAGTACAGGCATTGAGAAAGTTAAAAATGAAAAATGAAAACCAAAAAGTACAGGCATTTACCGGGAAAGAAATAAGTAAATGTATTCCCTGCTTTTTTAAAAAAAAGTATTCAACTTTTTCTTTTCACTTTTGCCTTTTCACTTCGAAAAAAGCGCTCGACTTTTTTCTTTTCACTTTTGCCTTTTCACTTCTTTAAAATACCTCTCCAAGATTCACAAAAAGACCACCTGAACCCTTTAGGCCAAACCCATAATCAAGCGCTACATTGGTCCTTGAAAATTTATTCAGTTTCAGCCTTATGCCTGCACCCCAACCCGGGGCTATGGTTTCAAAGTTATTTGATACCTGCTCCGTAAATGTTTGCGCATTAGCAAAAACCACGCCTCCGAATAAACCATTACTGGTTATTCCAAAACGGTATTCTCCTTCCACATAAGCCATATTATTGCCCCGGAACCTGCCTGGAATATACCCCCTGCCAGTATTGCTGTATGGGTCGCCACCTGTATTAGGCAACATCAGGTAAGGCGCTATACCATTAATGGTAAGCCAGTCATAGCTCCAAAAGGCCAGCACATTATTGGAATTTGCAGGAAACTTAAAATACTTGCGCAGGTCAACAACTAACGAACGCCAGCTTGCGGTATTTCCAAAAATGGTGAGATTTGGCCGGTACACTACATTTACAAAATTTCCCTTTTCCGGGTTAATAGAGTTTTTCCTGGTGTCATACAAAAAATTGAACGTAAAGCCGGATGCGAATTCAGTTTTATTGTATCCGTAATTTTCGAAATCGGTAACTTTGTTTGGCGGTGGATTCAATTCTTTTATGCTCCAGAAATAATCCATGTTATATCCTATGCCTGCATACATATCTTCGGCAAGCTCCCTGAGTACCGCCTGGTGAAGACGGATAGTTGAATAAGCTATAAGATAGCCATCGCTTGTATTAGTATAGCCACCGAGGCCATATGTATAAGTAGGGAATAGCATGTAGCGCCAATCCACTACTATATTGTACTTATTATTGTTTGTCCAGAAATTTGCCTGAAATGGCAATATGATCTGGTTGTTTTGCGTATAGGTAAAACTGGTAAGCATGGTAGAAACATTCGCATTCGGCCTGGTGTAGAATGAAGCATTAGCGGTAACAACAACTGCAAGATTTGTATTGAGAGAGTACCCGGCCGCCGGAACAGGGCCCGCAACGCGGAGTTTGGATGACTTGGTCTCCCCCGTATCCACCCTTTTGCCTGTCCCTTTATGAATTATATTTCTTACTACATCTACCACATCAAGCTGGTTACTGCAATTTTCCGGGCTAACACATACTTTTAAAACGGTATCTCTGCCGGTAGTATCTGTGACAACTACAGGTATAGCATGTTTATCAGCCTGGGCCAACATATCAGAAGATGAAAATAGCCACAATAATAATGTGGCTACCTGTATTGTAATTTTCAAATAAACAGGACTTTTTGATTAGAGTAATACTATTATGCCATCATTGGTTTTCAATTTACATTATAACCTGATTTGACTGTAACTTACAACAAAGGTTAAATTCCAAAACATAAAATAATCCTAATTCCACATTCAAAAGTCAAGTTGGTTTAGTATATCAAAACAAAAGCCCTCACAATAACTGTAAAGGCTTTTATAAATGAATAACACTATTTTATCTTGCGTGGCTGCTGATATAATTGTTCAGATCGGTTTTGCTGGCGTCAAAATTAAAGACCTGCCCTACTTTAAAATAATTGCCTGGATCTGTTGTTTTTGAATAAGCGAATTTCGCGAAATCAAGTTTTGATCCTTCAAAGCCAAATGACTTGCATATTTCCATTACCTGGCCTGTACTCATGCAATTAGAACTCAGTATCGCTTTAGCTGTAGAGAGTTTAGTATCCTCAAAGCTGGCATTGGTTACAGTTGCTTTTGCCGATCTGAAATCCTGCCCGTTCATGGGGTAAGTGCATAGTTGCTGTGATGGTTGCTGCTGCGTATTATTATAACCCCCATTATCAGTTGCATTGGTTTGGGAATAACTGGTAGTGGTGGTAGTTGTCTGTGATACACCGCCATTTACGTTGGGGTCAGAAATATTCACATTCATATTTACACCGCCCATGCCTGTACCAATGGAAATAGATGCGCCGCCATTCATGCCAGGGTTTGTGGTAGTGGTAACAGTTGTTTGAGTTACCGTGTTTGCAGGCGGTGCAGGCTGGCCATAGTGCATCACATACATATCAGGTGGCGGGTTATAATTTACCGGAATCGGCGTTTGACCAAAAACGCGGAGTTTAAGATCGCCATCTTTCGTTTTTTTAATTTTGTAAGTCCATTCCACAAATTGGCCCGTACCTGCGTCTTTTGTCGGAAGGTTTTTGGAAATTTCCGGTTTGGATGCATCTTCAAAAATAATTTTTCCACTATAAAAATCGTTGGCAAGACCATCAATGCGTACGTTTGTTTGCGGCACCGGATTTTGTTTTACACCATTAAGAATAAGGAAAAATTTATCTCCATCTTCCGAAAAAATGGTAATGGCCCCTCCCTGGGCATAAGTAAATAACGGAGCAATCGCGATAAACAGAAATAACGCAAATTTTAATTTCATAAATGTTTTGTTTTTGTAGTGCGAAAATAATGATTTTTGGGATATAGTAATTGTGAGATTACCCTATTCTATAGAAATTCATACAAGGCCTAAACTCTTTTTAATATGTATGTCCTGTATTTATAGACTAACTATATACAAACGAGCTATAAATTCATACTTTTGCACCCTAATACAAAGTGATGGGCAATGATTTGAAACGTCCGATACGTGTGCTGGTAGCTAAAGTGGGTCTTGACGGGCATGACAGGGGCGCAAAAGTAGTGGCTACCGCCCTGCGCGACGCAGGTATGGAAGTTATCTATACCGGGCTGCGGCAAACGCCCGAAATGGTGGTAAACACTGCATTGCAGGAAGATGTGGACGCAATAGGCATCAGCATTCTGAGCGGCGCTCACATGACGGTATTCCCTAAGGTGCTGCAACTGATGAAGGAAAAAGGCCTTGACGATGTGCTCCTTACTGGCGGCGGCATAATACCTGATGAAGACATGAAGGAACTGAATGAATCGGGTGTGTGCAGATTATTTGCACCCGGTGCGCTTACTACTGATATTGCGGATTACATAAAGGGCTGGGTACAGGAACACAGGAGGTAGGAATGTGGGTAATGTGAAGAATGTGGCAATGTGAAATTGAATGTGGAAATTAGTAAATAGTTGGCAGTTGACAATTGGCAGTTTGCAAAAATATTTTGAAATAAATTAAACAATCAGAAATAAAAACAATCAAATTACACAAAATGTATAAGACATTACTTACAGAAACAGACAGGGGCACTTTAGTTATCACTATAAACCGCCCGGACAAGATGAATGCACTGAACAAGGATGTGATAGAGGACCTGGGCAAGGCGCTGGATGACGTATATCATAACAATGAAATAAAGACAGCCATTATAACCGGGGCCGGTGAAAAGGCTTTTGTGGCAGGCGCCGATATTTCCGAGTTCGTAGGATTAGGAAAAGAGGGTGGATCTGAGCTTGCAAGGATGGGACAGGCAAATGTGTTTAATAAGATTGAGAATTGTCCGAAACCTATCATTGCTGCAGTAAACGGGTTTGCCTTAGGCGGTGGCTGCGAGCTGGCAATGGCCTGCCATTTTCGAATTGCAAGTGCAAATGCGAAATTCGGACAGCCGGAAGTGAACCTGGGCCTTATACCAGGTTATGGCGGAACACAGCGCCTTACGCAATTAGTGGGCAAAGGCAAAGCTATGGAACTGATGATGACCGCCGATATGACGGGCGCCGAAGAGGCTAAAAGCTTAGGTTTGGTGAATTATGTAGTATCACTGGAAGAGTTATTGCCAAAGGCAAAAGATATTTTACAAAAAATACATACGAAGGCTCCTTTAGCTATAGAAAGCATCATAGCTTGTGTGAATGATGCAGCCCGGTGCAACCCTGAGGGTTTTGACAATGAAGTAGAACGTTTTGGCGTTTGTTTCACTACTGAAGACATGAAAGAAGGGACAGGAGCGTTTTTGGAAAAAAGAAAACCATCGTTTAAAGGAAAATAATTTATATCTTCAACCTCAAATTTTCTGTACATGCAGGTCATGTTTAACCGTAACTTATTGGTGTTGTGTATGAGTATGGTGTTGTGCTATACAGCAAATGCACAAAACGCTGCGAGAATCTATATCGAACCCAATGGATGGTCTATAGGAACTAATGCCGGATTGAGTGATCTTTGGGGAGATGTCGGAACGCAGTCGGCAATAGATCATTATACCAACAGCAAATATATTAAGCGTGTGGCTTTCATGGGAGGCATGTTTGGGCGATATACGATACATCCTGCGATGGGTATCAGGATTGGGCTTAATTATGGCTCGTTATATGCTTCTGATGACTGGAATTATGACCTTGCTTTAGTAGCTCCAAATCAGGGCGCAGACGCATATCAGCGTTACGCACGCGGACAGAATGCAAGAGACTTTATTTTTGAAGGATCATTTCTCCTGGAACTTACACCTTTGCGATTCAACCCCGAAAGCAAAGTAGCACACAGGAGAGGCCAGCCATTTATCGGGTTTGGCTTCGCTTATTTCCATTATACGCCTTACAGCAGGGTAGGTTTAGGGTCATGGGTAAAAACCTATGATCTTAAGCTTGAAGGACAGGGTTTCGGGGCCGGATTTCCACCCGCTTATTCATTATGGCAGCCGGCGGTACCACTTGTGATAGGATATCGCTGGGACATGGGTCAGCACCTGAATTTAGGCATTGAATTTATGTACAGGATGACTTTTACCGATTACTTAGATGGTGTAAGCGGCAAGTACATCAGTTACACCGATTTTAAAAACCATTTCACTTCCCAACAGGCTTTAATTGCCTATGAGGTAGCTGACAAGGGGTATTTAAAAGGCTTTGAGCAACCAAATGCCGCAGGAAACATGAGAGGCAATCCCGGAAACAATGATTCTTACTCTACTATTACCTTAACCTTTTTTTACAAAGTCGTTACCAATACACATGAATGGTGGCACTGATTGATTAATGGCTCAATGGCGTAATTGCTTAATGGCTTAATTAAGAATGTAAAAATTAATGTGGAAAAATTGTGGTAGTAATGTGAGGATTAATGTAGAGGTAATGTGGGAATGTCGCATTTATCACATTAGTTTCCACATTGTCTCATTAAATCCTTGCTGTCCAGGGTATTTCAGGGGCGTTATTAATGTGGCTTAAATAGCGTGCGAGAACAAAAAGAAAATCTGAAAGCCGGTTGAGATATTGTATTACCAGGGGCGGAATAACTTCCTGGTGTTCCTGCATGAATACACATATACGCTCTGCCCTGCGGCATACACAACGGGCAACATGGCATGTGGATGACGAAAGGTTGCCACCCGGCAGGATGAAAGAACGCATTTCAGGAAGGACTTCATTCATCTCATCAATACGTTGCTCCAGCCAGGTCACATCGGCATCATGCAGATCGGGCAGTTTCATTTTTATATCCTTATCCGGCGCTGTTGCCAATACAGAACCCACGGTAAATAACCGATCCTGTATCTCGCGGAGCCAACTACCGATCTGTTCGTTTTGTGCCATGTCATTCACCATTCCTATGTATGAATTCAGCTCGTCCACAGTGCCATAGCTTTCAATGCGTATGTGACTTTTGGGCACACGCTCACCACCAATCAGGCTGGTACCGCCCTTATCTCCCGTTTTTGTGTATATTTTGAACATAACCCCTGAACCCCTAAAGGGGAACCCAATTTTAAACTACATCAATATTATTGTTGGTAATCAAACAAATTTAGCATTAATTATGGCACTAAGGTAAGTTTGCCAGTTACAAATTACACCAAAGTAATTTGTAGATTTTTTTGGGTGATTTAAATGGTCCAGGACAAACAGAAATGTGGGGAATTTTTTATGTAGGGATTGATAATTAATATTCACGGGCTCCATGCTGGAGTTACGAACACTAATTATTTTGATCTCAGTTGGCAAAATACAATAAGCTACAGGTAAATGATGTTTTTCAAATGCTCTGAAAGTACTGTCATTATTGCGCCTGTACTTATCCAAAGGATATTTTTCAGGATGTTGGGCCAAAGCACTTGTACATGTAAAAATATCTTTTCTCACTTTTTGTGCATTCTTCAAAGAATCTCTTTTAATATAATTGCATGCTTCTCCAAGTTGTTTTAAAGCAATCTTATCCCAATTAACTAATCTTTTGATTAAAACCATGATTCGGCAATTTTTTTAGCTTCATCCTGGGTATAAAATTCACCTGCTTCCATACGCGCCACAGCTTCATCAAGTTCTTTATTGTATTGCTCAATTGTCAACCGCTGAGGTTGTTTGAGGGTATTCTTCAGTTTTAAAAAAGACCTTATCACACTCAGAAGTGATTGTTTTTCTTCACTATCCAATTCAGGTAAATGTTTCTTTATCTCTTTATCTATTGACATTGCTGGCATAGCATCAACTTTTGTATTGTAAAGTTAGGAAATATTTTATCTACTCAACTCCCATTTCATTCAAAACAGGCGTTACAAAATCAGCCAACTCTTTTATGTACGCTACAGAGAAATCAAATTTTATACCTGCGGTTGCATATAATTCTTTCAGCGTTTTTGTATATCCTAAGCTCAGTGCTTTCATATAGTTATCAATGGCCTGTTCTTTGTTCTGGCGATATTGACGCCACATAGCTATAGCACCAAGCTGGGCGATGCCATATTCTATATAGTAAAAGGGCACTTCAAACAGATGCAATTGTTTCTGCCAGAAGTTCGTACGATATTCTTCAAAACCACTCCAGTCAGTGATACCTGTAGAAAACTCATTCAGAATAATTAACCACTGCGCTTCGCGTTCTGCGATGGTATGTCCGGGATGTGTGTACAGCCAATGCTGGTATTTATCTATCGTGGCTATCCAGGGCAGCACACTGATTACCCTTTCCATTTCCTCCAGTTGCGCACGCTTTAATTCCTGAGTGTCGTTAAAAAATACATCCCAGTGCTCCATAGAGAACAGTTCCATGCTCATGCTGGCAAGCTCGGCAATCTCCATGGGGTATTCCTTGAATGCTGATAAGGGTAACGGATGCGATAAGAAAGAATGAACTGCGTGGCCACCCTCGTGCATTATAGTTATCACATCGCTCATAGTGCCCGCAGCATTCATAAATATGAATGGTACACCTGTTTCAGCAAGCGGGCAGTTATAACCTCCCGGCGCTTTTCCCTTTCGGCTATTTAAATCGAGGCGGTGCATTTGCTGCATTGTCTGCAGGCATCCGCTGAAATAAGGGCCAAGGTCGTTAAATACTTTTTCCGCCTTATCAATCAGTTCTTTGCCGTCAGCGAATGGATGTAATGGCTCTACTCCAACGGGTTCCGCATCGCCATCCCACGGGCGCATGGTATCAAGTCCTAATTTCCGCTGCCTGTTTTTCACCAGCATGGCATGTAACGGTACAATATGTTCCTTCACGGCATCATGAAATGCAAAGCACTCGGCTACCGAATAATCAAACCGTCCCAGTTCGCGGAACTTATAATCCCTGTAATTATCAAAACCTGCATTCAGCGCTACTTGTTGCCGGAGTTTTAAAAGTTTATCAAACAGTTCGTTCAGCTTCTCCTTGTCTTCAAGGCGGCGCCTTGCCACCTTTGTAAATACGGTTTCCCTGATACTTCTGTCGGGGCTATGCAGAAATTTTGCAGCCTGCTGCAGCGTGTATTCCTTTCCTTCTACTTCTACAGACATGGCCCCGGATATGACTCCATATTGCTGCGCCAGCAAATTCATTTCCGCCTGTAATTGTACATTCTCTTCACGGTATAGCTTTGCAGCATTGTCCACACTGCGCAGGTAGGGGAAGTATAAATCAGTATCCAGCTCTTTTGTAAACGGGCAGGCAAGCAATTTTTTATTCAGCTCAAAACCATATGGCTTCATCTTCGGCTCTATCTCCATACAGAAATAAGTAAATGCGGCTTCATACTCTTTATTGGTAGTATCGCATGTCATGTTTATTTGCCGCCAGCACGCATCCTCACTAATCACCGCTTCCAGTTCGCTCACATCCTGCAACCATTTTTCAAGTTGTTGTTTGCTGTTCAGCTCTCTTGTTTTGAGTTCTTCAAAATATGGCAGCAAAGCATCCCAATCCGTTACTTTAAAATCAGCGGGTAAAAATTGTCTTGCTTTTAGTGTTAGTGGTTCAAATGCTTTGTTCATAAACCTGGTTTTTCAGGCTGCAATTTACGCTTACTATATAAACGGCAGTTGATTTTTGTTTTATTTTAACCAATAATACATAATAATTAATGCCATTCGTTCATAGAAAAGGAATGATATTAAATATTATTAATAATTTAACATTTGACAATTTTACTGATTTGATTCAAATTTGGCATTATAAATATCAAATTTCACTGATTTTCAATGAGTAAAACAATTGAAATATTATTTTACATTATATCTATAAAAGTAATTGCCTTAAATGACAATTCCATTTTTTTCATAAGCCTTCAACCGCTACATTTGTACCAAGTTGTGAATTTAATGGGTTAGTAAGTGAGAGCTGCCGGATTCCTCCAGCGGCTCTTTTTTTTTAGCTACTACCACCCCAAACCCCTAAAGAGGCTTCCCCTTAATATCTGTTTTTACATTCCCGGAACGAATTCTTTTTTGTGAAAATTTCTTGAACTTTCATTTTTTGTTTTATCAGTCCCTTTAAGGTTATGGTTGTATATCTTTGTCCGTAACTAAAAATACTCACTTTAGGGTCGGGGTTTAAGGCTCCCTTTAGGGTCGGGGTTAAGGGTCGGGGTTTATGGCAAAAACAAAAACTGCTTTCTTCTGTCAGCAATGCGGATATGAAACACCTAAGTGGACAGGCAAGTGCCCATCGTGCGGCGCATGGAACTCCTTTGTGGAAGAAGTAGTGCAGCGTGATGATAAAACAAAACCCGATGCACCAGGTTGGGATGAAGACAATAATAAAGAAAGCAGAAAAGCACACAAGCTGGATGAAGTAATACAAACACAGGAAGCACGGATGCAGGCGCCAGACAGCGAACTGAACCGTGTGCTTGGTGGTGGTATGGTGCCCGGCTCCGTGATATTGATAGCCGGCGACCCGGGCATTGGCAAGTCAACGTTGTTCTTACAACTGGCATTGCAATGGAAGAACATAACTACCCTGTATGTATCGGGTGAAGAAAGCGCGCAACAAATAAAACTACGCGCCGACCGCATAGGCATAAAAAATAACAACTTATACCTGCTCACGGCTACTGATACTGCCACGCTCTTCCAGGAAGTGAAAAAGGTACGGCCACAATTGCTAATTATTGATTCTATACAAACCCTGGAGTCTTCCTTTGTGGAGTCTGCGGCTGGAAGTGTATCTCAGGTGCGGGAGTGCGCTGCTGAGTTGCAGCGTTTTGCAAAAGCCACCAACATACCTGTCTGCATCATAGGCCATATAACCAAGGACGGCGCCATTGCCGGCCCGAAGGTTTTAGAGCACATGGTGGATACTGTGTTGCAATTTGAAGGCGACCGGCATTATGCCTACCGGATATTGCGCACGTTGAAAAACCGATTTGGTTCCACATCTGAGTTGGGCATTTATGAAATGGTAATGCAGGGTATGCGCCCGGTAAGCAATCCATCTGAAATATTATTGTCGCAGCATGATGAGCCATTGAGCGGCATAGCTATAGCCGCAACCATGGAAGCCTCCCGCCCGTTAATGATTGAAGTGCAGGCATTAGTGACACAGGCCGTATATGGTACTCCCCAGCGAACCGTCAGCGGCCTCGACCTCCGCAGATTGCAATTACTACTTGCAGTATTAGAAAAACGCGGCGGGTTTCATTTTGGCGCAAAGGATGTGTTTGTAAATATTGCCGGTGGTTTAAAGATTGAAGACCCCTCGATAGAACTGGCCCTGGTATGTTCCCTGCTCTCTTCTTATGAAGACAAAGCCCTGCCCTCTAATATTTGCCTGGTAGGAGAGATAGGCCTGAGCGGAGAGATACGCGCCGTAAACCGCATAGACCAGCGAATAGCCGAAGCTGATAAACTGGGTATGGACGTTATCTTCATTCCCAAAGCAAATGCCAAGGGACTACACGCCAATAATTTCAAGATAAAAATTAAGACGGTGAATAAAGTAGAGGATGTGTATAAGCTGCTGTTTTGATAAAATATTATGCATCGCCGTTGACCATTAGATCATAGTATTTATTTTTAGTTAGGTTAATCTTTAAATTAAAAAAACAATTGCCACCATCTTTTACAGAGACAAGTTGTTTTTTCCAATTAGACCATTGACAACAAAAAAAGTTGATCCAAACAACTTTTTCACCTTTTGGAGTCATTACAACAATAAACTGTTGTTTATATTTTCTTAGATCTATGACGAAATATTCCCGCTTAACTTGAGGGTTCTTCAAATGCAATTTATTGAATACTACTTCTTGTTTAATATTGTATTCATTGATGCATTTATACACTAACTTTTCAGCTTTAATTATGTCATTCTCATTAAGTTCTACCTTAATTGAGTTTTTAGGAAAATTTTCTCGATAATCAAAAATATTGAAAGGTAAAATAACATATCGAGATGTATCAAGATGTTGAGCATATCCGTTAAGTGGCCATAAAAAAAACAATAGTAAATAGAATAGCTGTTTCATAAAATTTGTATTTGGCATTATGAATCTTTCGGCGCCCTCCTCATCTCCTTCTTCAAAGACTCCTTCTTCTTGCTCTCCAAGCGTTTTTCTTTGGCTGCTTTAGATGGTTTTGTGGGTTTGCGCTTCTTTGGTTTTATGAGGCTTTTGGCTACCAGCTCTTCCATTTTATGTTGAGCTATTTGCTTATTCTCTAATTGTGAGCGTGTCACACTGCATTTTACGGCAAGGAAGCCGTCCTTATTTATTTTGTTTTTGAGTTTCTCCTGTATCAGTTCCTTTTCTTCATCTGTAAAAAAGCGCGACTCCGCTACATTCCATAACGCTTCCGCCTGGGTCTCCACCTTGTTTACGTTTTGGCCACCACTGCCGCCGCTGCGCGCTGTTTTAAAAAATATTTCAGAAGAAAATCCGTTCACGCTGTAAAATTAGTTCATCCATACTATTCATTTAATTAATTTTATTCACACTAAGTATGGGAACAGGTAACCAGGAATTTCAGACAGTCATTATTACAGCCATCAGAGAGGAAACTCCGAATGTGAAAATATTTACTTGCGCCGGTGAAAACGGCAGCGCCATTCCTTATGTTGCCGGCCAGTTTATCACTTTTGTTTTTACACATCATGGCAAAGAAGAGCGCCGGTCTTATTCTATATCATCATGCCCGGTATTGAAAGAACCGCTTTCATTTACTGTCAAGCGGATAGATAATGGAGCGTACTCGCGCTTATTGATAGACTGGGCTGCGGCAGGTGATCAATTGCAAACGACCGGGGCGGCAGGCCTTTTCACAATTCCGGTAAATATGGATGCTTATGAACAGGTTTTTTTCTTTGCTGCGGGTATTGGTATCACACCAATTTTTTCTTTGATAAAAACTTTACTGCATACGCAGGCAAATAAACACATTGTGCTTATTTACAGCAACCGATCAAAGGATGAGGTCGTCTTTTATAACGAACTGATTACACTGGCCAGACAATTCCCCGACAGGCTCAAAGTAGATTTTTTATTCAGTACGGCTTTCAATCTCGCCAGGGCCAGATTGAGTAAGGGGCTATTGCCGGTACTGTTGAAAGAGTACTCCCTTGCCCCAAAGGAGAAAATGCTTTTTTACATCTGCGGCCCGTTCCAGTATATGCGCATGGCGATCTATTCATTGGAAGAGCAGGGAATACACAACGATCAGATCAAAAAAGAAAATTTTTATACCAACGACCGGCAAATAATAAGGGCCGAACCGCCTGATAAAGCAGTTCACGACGTAACTATAAAATACAAGGGAAGGGCATATAGTTTTCCGATGCAATATCCTGAAACAATTTTACAGGCAGCAAAAAAGAATGGACTTAATTTGCCCTATAGTTGTGAAGTGGGCAGGTGCAGCAGTTGTGCAGCCATCTGCACAAAGGGGAAAGTATGGCTTTCTTATAATGAAGTGCTGATGGATGCCGACCTGGAACGAGGAAGCATACTCACCTGCGTAGGCTACCCGATTGACGGGGATGTAACAATAGAGATTTAATCCTGATCTACATTCTTCTTACCCATATCCACAATTTTCCATTTATCGCCAACTTCATAAAGCAAAAGATATTGTTCTGTAGGTTTCTTTAATGTAAGCTCATACCAGTGGCCTGCATCAATGACGTTGAGTTTGTAATCCTTATTTTCATAGTTGTATCCGCCTTTACCTTCGTACCACCACCAGGTGCCCCATTGATTGAGCGTAACATGTATGGTGCTGTCATTAGCAACGGTTACATGGGCTCCGTCATCCGGTGTTTGCATATTGTAAGAGAGTACATCATAAACTGTGTTGTCAATCTTTTTATCCGGCAACAAAAGATTATGCATCAGTTTATATTCACTCTCTTTTTCAGAGCCTATCATTGGAGTACCATTCAGGCATTCGGGCAGGTTCAGCAGGATAATGGTTTTATTTCCCGCATCGGGAATATTGTTTAGCAGTTCGTGAATTACTCTGGCAGATTTGCTCCAATACCTGCTTACCATTATTGCAAAACGCAGGTTTATAAGTGTATATACTAAAATGATGACTATCCTTACATTTTGTTTTGGAATGGCGCTTATCAGCACAGCAAACAATACATAGAAAAAGGGTGCGGTAAAATAAATATACCGGTCGAACATCACTAAAAGCGTTTCCCTGAACCATATAGGTATCAAAAGTGCAAGGGTTATCATTACAAATACAAATAGCAGGCATGCCACCCTCCCTTTTCCACTCATGTTACGGAAACGGGCAACAATAATTGCACAGATAACGGTTATAATGCTGTAAAACAGGATGATGCCTAAGGTTGAATCGCAAAAAGAATATACCTGCTGCCTAATGTCGTTCGGGAAAAATCTGCCAATGAAAAGTAAATGGAAAAGGTATTTTGCAGGTTTCCCGAAACTTTGAAAATTTATTAAAGTAACTGTCTCTGTTCCGATGCGGGATACCCAACTGCCATAAAAAATATGGAATGCAGCGAAACGAAGCGCAAACAATGATAACATGGGAATGAAGAAAAACTTCACTACCCTGCTAAACATCTTCTTATCAAATGAAGGCGTATAACGGTAAAAAATTCCAAGCGTCAGGATAAGCCATGGAGTAACATAAAATACCTCCAACGAGAAAGTGGACAGAAAATAAATTACTCCTGCCATCCATGCATACTTCTGGGCTCCGGTATGCACAAATCGTTGTACGAAAAGAAGTATCAGCATTATAAGCAGTAATCCCTGCAGGAAATGAAAGGAAGGTTCCCATACAATAACCTCAGACAAATAGGGAGAAACACAAAACAACAATACACCAAAAAGGGCAATCATTTTGCCGTTTGCAACATCCGTATCATCGAGCAGGCACGAGCAAAATATAAAGACAAGGCAGGCATTAATGGAATGCAGGGTGATAAACAGCAAATGCCACAGCCAGGCATTGATACCAAATAGTTTGTAAAAGAAATAAGTAACTAATTGAGTGAACTGGTATAAACTGCGGGCATGGAAATTAGTGCGGTTGACATATTCCCAAAAGCCATGATTTTTTACCTGGTCGAGCCAGCCGGTGAAGTCGGTTACAAAACCCGCTTTTGCAGCAGGATAATATAAAACAAATAACAAGCACCAAACAATGCAGAATAGTAACCCTATATGAATAGGTTTGTCTTTCTGTGGAGCAGTTATGTAATTAAAAAGTTTTGTTTTTGACAGCAATGTATTTTAAGATATGTAAACAAATATAGCCTATATATAAAACTACAAAGAAGAAAACTTAAAAAGGATACTTTAATTCATTAACTATTTATCAGTAATTTCATGGCTCGAAATTCATAATTATGGTAGCTAAATCACACAAAGCGTCATTACTAATTGCAGAAGATGAAGAAAGCCTGCGCGAAGCGCTGAAACTGAATCTTGAATTGGAGGGTTATGAAGTAACTACTGTTGACAATGGGCCTGCGGTAATAAAAATGGTAAAAAATGAATACTTCGACCTCATAATACTGGATATTATGCTGCCGGAAATGGATGGCATTACGGTATGTGAAACTATAAGGATGCAGCATAATGATGTGCCGATACTGTTCTTATCTGCCCGTAACAGCGGCGCTGATCGGGTAGAAGGGTTGAAAAAAGGCGGTGATGATTATCTCACAAAACCATTTAACCTCGAAGAGTTGCTGCTTAGAGTGGACAAGCTGATCACTAAAAATAAAAGAATAAAGGAACCGCTTGCCATTGGGGATATTTATGAATTTGATGGTTGTAAAATAGATTTCGCGGCGCATGAGTGCACAGACAAAAACAAAGAGCACCAGGAACTAAGCAAAAAGGAAGCGGCATTACTAAAATTACTGATTGAGCACGAAGGTGAAGTAGTATCGCGGGAACAGATATTGCAGATTGTATGGGGTTATAACGTTTATCCCACTACACGAACCATAGACAATTTCATCCTTAATTTCCGTAAATTTTTTGAAAAAGACAGCAGGAATCCGAAACATTTCCATTCTATCCGGGGTATAGGGTATAAGTTTACGAAGTAATTTAAATCAGGTAAAAGGTTAAAGGGTTAAAAAGTTAAAAGGTTAAAGGGTTAAGAAAGTGTTCAAGTATAGGGAAACCCCGAATGCTGCATAAAAGATTTTTCAGTGAGCGTACTGATATATTTCCGAGACACTCACATCACCTTCAAATAACTTTATCAGCTTTTTGTGCTCGTCATATAATGCCAGGTCTGGCACAACCTTTATTCCGTAAAAAGTGCCGAAGAAAAATTCATAGTCCCTGCCTACCAATTGTATGTTTTTATAATCTGCCAGATGGTATTTTGCGTAAAAATTGCGAAGATCAGTCATGCTATGTACGGGAGTGACCATGTAAAACTGCACATTTTCAAGGGAATCCATCGCTTTAGTTAAATGCCGCATGAGTGCCTGGCAGTGTTTACAATCGGTTGAAAAAAATACGATCATTGTCTTTTTCCCGGCAGGTATATTGTAAGTATTAAAAATAGTAACGCTATCCATCATCCTGATATTAAAGGCAGGCAATGTCGGATATTTCTGGTATGGCTTAAGGGTGTCTGTCGCCTGCGCTTTTTTATTTATTGTATCCTTCTTTTCCTGTGCATATATGCCCGTTGCAAATAAACCAAGCAGCAGCGTTAGCGAAAATATTTTTCTCATGATTATAAAATTAGGGAAAAAAACAGGAATTGTTAAGCGCCGTACAAGTGGTTAATAAAATAGTTCAACTGCATCAAGGTCATTACCGCCGAGTCCGCGAAGGGCGAGACATCGGCGGGGACTGTTTCAATTTTCATCAGAATAAT
This sequence comes from uncultured Bacteroidota bacterium, assembly GCA_903887005.1. GTDB lineage: Bacteria > Bacteroidota > Bacteroidia > Chitinophagales > Chitinophagaceae > Nemorincola. Next base: position 57,497 of record CAISOH010000192.1, read on the forward strand.
ACTAAATAGTCGTCCATCAAAAAGTCTGGAATCCGCGTCCATTCTATGTTTTGAGAAAAAATCGTTCAAATAAACTACAAGCTATTTGAAAAAGTTGCAAAAAGCTTGCAATTTAGAGTATGCTTACGCCTCAGAAAAAATATAATC
>CAISOH010000193.1 GCA_903887005.1 uncultured Bacteroidota bacterium
GATTATATTTTTTCTGAGGCGTAAGCATACTCTAAATTGCAAGCTTTTTGCAACTTTTTCAAATAGCTTGTAGTTTATTTGAACGATTTTTTCTCAAAACATAGAATGGACGCGGATTCCAGACTTTTTGATGGACGACTACGTAGAGACGGATTGCATCCGTCTCTGCACCAACGGGAAAGTTTGTTCAAAAATGTGGATAACTCCAATAAATTTATAATTGTGCCTGGCAAGGGTTTCCGCCGAATCGGGGAAAAGATATCCACAAAATTGTTATGGATCCAAAATGTCACTTTAGTTTTGATGCCCTAAAATCAAAATGTCATGAACAACGAAGAGGAATTACAAGACAGTCATCTGAATAACCAGAGCAATCTGCCAAAACCAGAGATAACAGACATGGGGGAAAACAACATTAAAAAAACTCCCGATACAAAAACGCCGAAACCGGAGCAAACTGATGATGAGTATATAGATGCATTCCTCTCAAGATATAGTATGTTATCGCGGAGGAATATACCGGAAGCGGAAGTTGTCCGCCGTCGGCGTCTCCTCGCAGAAGCTGATCAGTTTGTAGCAGATTTTTACAAACATACCAACGATACATCGGATACCCATGCATCCAATCCGCCGGAAAATTCCTGACAACGCCGGAACATTCTGGCTGTAAGTTCCGATGGGCAGCAATCTAACACCAAAGTGTATTTTTAGAGGAAATCCAGAAACGTTCGTACTAAAGATTTCCTCTCTTCGCCTGTTCGCGCTCAATTGATTCAAACAAAGCTTTAAAATTACCTGCGCCAAAACTTTGCGCGCCCTTGCGTTGTATGATCTCGAAGAAGAGGGTAGGGCGGTCTTCCACCGGTTTTGTAAACAGTTGTAACAGGTATCCTTCTTCGTCACAATCCACAAGTATGCCCAACTCCTGCAATGGAGCAATGTCTTCGTCTATCTTGCCGACACGGTTTGGAAGGTCGTCGTAATAAGCATTTGGTGGTGCATCCAGGAATTCCACGCCACGTGCCTTCAATTGCTTCACCGTAGATACAATATCATTTGTAGCAACTGCAATATGCTGAACCCCTTCCCCTTCAAAAAAGTCAAGATATTCTTCTATCTGCGATTTTTTCTTTCCTTCTGCTGGTTCGTTAATGGGGAACTTTACAAAGCCATTGCCGTTGCTCATTACCTTACTCATTAATGCCGAGTATTCAGTATTTATCTGCTTATCGTCAAATGAAAGTATGTTTACAAAGCCCATTACATCTTCATACCATTTCATCGTAGCATTCATACGGCCCCAGCCCACATTACCTACACAATGGTCCACATAGAGCAGCCCGGTTTCTCCGGGATTGTAATCGCTTTTCCATTCTTTATATCCCGGCATGAAAAGGCCATTATAGTTTTTACGCTCCACAAACAGGTGTACTGTTTCACCATATGTATAAATACCACTGATCCGAACTTCGCCATGTTCATCTGTCAGTGTTTTAGGCTCCATATATATTTTTGCGCCCCGGCTCACTGTTTCTTCAAAAGCTTTATAAGCATCGTCCACCCATAAAGCCAGGCTCTTTACGCCATCACCATGCTTGTAAATATGCTCTGAAATAGGATTGGTTGACTTCAACGGCGTAGTAAGCACTAAGCGTATCTTGCCCTGTTTCAGCACATAAGATACCACATCCCTGACGCCTGTTTCTGGCCCTGCATATGCTAAGGATTGAAATCCAAAAGCTGTTTTATAAAAGTGGGCGGCCTGCTTTGCATTGCCCACATAAAACTCAATATGGTCTGTACCATTTATTGGCAGAAAATCTTTTGCCAATGTCATTTTCTGGCTAACGGTTAGTGTATTTTCCATTGTAGTTTATTTTCAATACCGGATTAATAAATCAGATTTTTAACTTTTGAATTTTGAATTTTGAATTAACTATTCCACCCAGCTATATATATAAGCATCGTCTTCAATTCCTATACCATCCTTGGTAAGTATCAGCGGATGAAAAGTGTCCACCATTACTGCCAGCTCCTTTGTCTCTTTGGCGCCAATGCTTTTCTCCACAGTTCCTGGATGAGGCCCGTGCGGAATACCTGCAGGGTGAAGTGTTATCATGCCTCGCTCCACATGCTTACGGCTCATGAAGTCGCCGTCCACATAATACAATACCTCATCACTGTCTATATTGCTATGGTTATAGGGAGCAGGTATTGCGAGCGGATGATAGTCGAACAGGCGGGGTACAAATGAACAAATTACAAAGTTGTTGGCTTCAAACGACTGGTGAACCGGCGGAGGCTGATGTACCCGGCCTGTAATAGGTTCAAAATCATGAATACTGATTGCATAGGGATATTCACAGCCGTCCCAGCCTATAACATCAAATGGGTGGTTACCATACCATATCGGGTAAAGAAAACCTTTCTTTTTTACCTGTACAAGGAATTCACCCTGCTTATCTATTGTTTCCAGGTTTTGCGGCAACCGAAGATCTCGCTCACAAAAAGGCGCGTGTTCCAGCAATTGTCCGAACTTGCTTAGATATCTTTTTGGAAATGTAATAGGGCTGAATGACTCAATAATAAATAAGCGGTTGTCTTCACCGTCAAACTCTATTTGATAAATAGTACCACGCGGCACTACTACATAATCACCATAGCCGAAATGTATCTGCCCGTATTGAGTTTTCAGTGTTCCTGTACCTTCATGAATAAAGAGCACTTCATCTGTATCTGCATTCTTGTAAAATACATTGTCTGTCAACCCTTTTGTGGGCGCGGCAAGCGTCAGTTGCACATCATTGTTGAATAATACCGTTTTCCTGCTTTTCAGGTAATCCGCTTCCGGCGCAATATGAAACCCCTGAAAACTGCGGTGTTTCAGTATGTTTGAGCTGGCCGCTACAGGAGCTACATTCACGGGTTCTTCCGTCTTTAATATTTTGGTAGGCGGATGAATATGATATAATAATGAAGAGTTGGAAGAAAAACCCTCCGTGCCGAAAAGCTGCTCGGAATAGAGCGAACCATCCGGTTTCCGGAACTGGACATGTCGTTTTTTCGGTATTTTCCCTAATGAATAATAATGAGGCATTGCGCGTAGTTTGTCCAAAATTACAAATTTCCTGCTTCATTTTGCAATGAGGCGAATAAGGATTTATTGAGGTTCAGAAATATTTTACCCCATCAAAGCCCTTCGCCTCCGCCATATGCCAAATCAATGTACTGAAAACCTTTTTGCCGTAATTCCCAATTAGAAATCTCCGACTTTCTCATTAATTTAAATTGTCAAATGTCCATTAATTATTATTAATAATAAAAATACTTATAAATTCAGAAA
>CAISOH010000194.1 GCA_903887005.1 uncultured Bacteroidota bacterium
ATATATTAGAATTGCTTTTGTAAATGAATCTATAATAGTTCTATTTATTGCGTTGAGCCAGAGTCTAATGGCAATATTATTATATACTGGATTGAGGTTTAACTCACCCTATTATCTGATAATTAGTCTTATTTTTATTAGAATTATTCAAAGTAAATTAAATTTCGTTAAAACAATTAAATATTTTGTTTAAATATTTAATTGTTTTAACGATTTTGGAGCATTTTCACACTGACATAACTTAATGAATATTTTTTGTCAAATTATGAATAAGCTATTATCTAATGGTGTTAGGCAGTGTTATTTGCTTACCTGATGTTTTTATGCTTAAATTCTAAATTTTGTTGGCCATAATTAGCGTTAGATATAATAAGATAAAAGTTTTATATGTGATGCTGCCGGTTTTTTTTTGAGTATTCAGATGTATCTGAATAAATAAAGACCTCAATCAATTATATATATGACGAATATATTAGTTATATGGATAGTAGCTTGAGCAAAAAAAATCTTATAATTAATATATTTATAACTGTAATATATAGGATATTTAATCGATTAAAATGATAAAGAAGAATAGTAATGAACAGGGATTTAGCTTAGTTACTTTACTGGTCTTAGTTCTTTTGGGCTTGGTTTCCACCTTCTTTTCTTACATTATATGTATAGCTTGGGCTATGCTGATAATTATTTGTGTTAATGGAATATTGACAAAAAGGAGGTACTTACTTTGGTATGCATTCGCAATGTCTCCGGGGTTGGAAGTTTTTGGCAGGATGTTAACTGCACCTTTAGTTCCTGTTGAGATGGGGAAATATTTTATTTTTATAGTTATAATATTACTGCTAATTGATAAAAGTAATATGCATAAGCTATACAATGCTGGAGAAATTATATTATTGTTGCTAATTTCAAGTTTACTATTCGCAATAATTGTTTTGCCGTTTGATTTTGGAAATTGGGTTATGCATGGAGTTGGAATTATACAATTAGGTGTATTATTAAGTTTTACGGCAAAGGAAAGGTGGTCAAAAGAAGTTTTTTTTGAAGTATTGAAATTGAGTGTTCTTCCAGTAATACCCATATTAGTTTATATAACCGTCAAGACTCCGAAATTTCAAGATATTGAATTTGCCTTGGGGGCAAATGCTCAAACAACAGGCGGTTTTGGTAGTAACCAGGTTTCTACAATTTTGGGCTCAAGCTTATTAATTATAATTATTTTGTTAATTTTAAAACGCCCATTATTTAAAATAGCAATAATAAATTATTCGCTTTTAGGTTATATTTTTTTTAGAGGGTTGTTAACATTTTCCAGAGGAGGTATGTTCGCAAGTATATTTTCAATGTTTATATTTATTATAGTATTATTGTGGGGCAATACTAAATCGCTTTTTAAATATGTATTTTATGCTATATTGTTTTCACTTTTATTTTTTGGTATTGCATTTTTTGCTGATAATCTAACAGGAAATCAACTAAAATTGCGTTATGAAGGCGAAACCGGAAGCACTCTAAATAATGATAAGGAAAAAACATTGAATACAATAACGTCTAGTAGATATTCAATTGCAGAAACTGACATATTGATATTTCTTGATCATCCTATAATTGGGGTTGGCCCGGGTGAATCCAAAAATTATAGAGAGCAATATGGTGTTGCTAATATTATTCCACATACAGAATATACCAGATTATTGAGTGAGCATGGCATTGGAGGGTTATGTGTAATTTTTATTCTTACTTTTTTCCCTTTCTTTTGGATAAAACGTATAAAAATCAGGGAAGGTAAGGCAATATCTGCAGCGCTTTTTACAGTAGCAATATTAAATAGTTTTCATGCTGCGATGAGGACAAATGCAACTGTTGTATACTACATATTAGGTGCAATGCCTGTATATTATTACGTATTAAACCATAGAGACAGTGAAAGTAGTGTACAAATTGAAATTCAACCAAAATAATATATAGAGGTTAATAACAATAGGGTATTGAGCAAAAATTTACTTTATATAGGTAATAAATTATCAAAACATGGTTTTTCTTTATCAACTATTGAAACCCTTGGTCCCCTTTTAGAACAAGAAGGTTTTAAAGTGCTATATGCCAGTGATAAAAAAAATCCTATTTTTAGACTATTTTCAATGTTGTCAAGCATTGTCAGGAATAGAAAAATTATTGGGATTGTATTAATCGATACATATAGTACTTATGCATTTTATTACGCATGGGCTTCTTCGCAATTATGCAGGCTTTTGAATATTATATATATTCCTATTCTTCATGGTGGAAATTTGCCTGATAAGATTCAGAATTCGCCATTCTTGTGTAATCAGATTTTTAATTATAGTCAAACAAATATTGTAATTTCCGGGTATTTGCAAAAATACATGGAAGAGAAAAAATATAAATACTCATTAATACCTAACAACATTGATATAGGACAATATAAATTTTTACATAGAATAAATGTCAGTCCCAGACTTTTATGGGTAAGGGCATTTCATAAAATTTATAATCCTCAGCTTGCTGTTCAGGTGGTTGCAAAATTAGCAGCTAAATACCCAGATATAACTCTGACAATGATTGGGCCTGAAAAAGATGGAAGTTTAGAAGAATGTAAAAAATTAAGTGTCAAACTAGGCGTTGAAAACAGAATTAATTTTACGGGTAAACTTTGCAAAAAAGATTGGATTGCAATTTCGGAAAAACATGATATATTTATTAACACTACAAATTTTGACAATCTTCCGGTAAGTGTAATTGAGGCCATGGCACTAGGTATACCTGTAATTAGTACTAATGTTGGAGGAATTCCTTACTTAATTAATAATGGCGAAAATGGATTATTAGTTGAGCCGGATAATGAAAGTGAAATGATTAGTGCCGTTATAAAGTTACTGGATGATTCAAATTTAGTTTGTCATTTAAGCTCAAATGGAAAAATGACTGCGGCTTCATTCGATTGGATGATTATTAAAGAAAAATGGCGCAATTTATTTTCCGAGTATGTGTAGAGTTTTATTTTTATTAATATTTATCGATAGATGCGGTTAGATATTTTTGAGTATATCCTAAAATTTAAGAATTTCCCAATCTCTGAAGCATCAAAAGAAGTATCACGCATACAATCTTTAAGTACTGATGAGTTTATAGAATGGCAAAATTTCATGGCTTGGAAAATGGTTAGACATCATTATGACCATAACGAAATATATAGAAAACTAGTAGGAAACCATATCCCAGACAAATGGGATGATTTGCCGGTAATCACAAAAAAAGATTTGCAAAAGCCTTTAAGTGTACTTTTAACAAAGGGAGTTAATTTGAAGGACTGCTATATTGGTAGCACATCCGGATCTTCAGGACATCCTTTTTTTTTTGCAAAGGATAAATTTTCCCATGCCATGACATGGGCTATTATAAGAAATCGATACAGTATATATAATTTAAATGGAGCTTCAAAACAAGCCAGATTTTATGGTATTCCAAAAGAGTTTTTGGGCTATTGGAAAGAAAAAGCTAAAGATTATGCGATGAATCGAAGGCGTTTTTCTGTCTTTGACTTGTCAGATACTAAGATGGAAGTTTTTTTATCACTTTTTAAAAAAACCAACTTTGATTATTTATATGGCTACACCAATTCTCTTGTATTATTTGCAAGGTTTCTCATTAAAAATAATATAGTTCTTATAG
>CAISOH010000195.1 GCA_903887005.1 uncultured Bacteroidota bacterium
AAGCTATTAAGGGGAAGCCCTTGTTGGCGGGGCAATGATTGAGCCAAAGAACCTTGCATAGAGGTGTGGGCTGTTACTAACTAATGAACTGCATTTATATTATAATTATTATTTTATTTAGTATGGCCTGACTTAAACATCAGACCTTACTTACATTTAGTGATACTACACTTCGAAGATTTGAGACATCTGCTCATCATCAATAAAAAATTCACCGAACTAATATTATAATAAATTTACCAGCAAGTTCCTTTTGCGCAATTCTAGTTTGATTTTTTTATTTTTGTGATTGTTGCGCATTTTTATATTGTAAATCAATTAGTTAGTGAAATTAAGTGCTCAAATTCTTGCGTATTCTTTGCGCTCTGTTGCTCATTTCCTACGCATTCCCTGCGCTGTGATATTCTATAATATTTTAAATGTTCGTAATAATATTCTAATTTCACCACAAATGTAAACAATGTTTTTGACATTTCCAAATAATTTGGATAATTTATTTTTGTTGAATGTGTTTTGAATAAAAATGTTTCGTTAAGGCGCAATGCCGTAAAATATAATATTTGATTGTTTTTTGAAAGGTCGAGTAGAAAGCCATCGGAATTCTTTTGAAAATTTTGATCGTATAAAAATAACTATTTTTTAATAATGTTACCGGAATGGTAACATTATTTGTATTTTTGCTTTTTCAAAATGAGAATCATTGCCATTAAAACACTGAAGGGCTATTGGGAAGAGTTTCCCCAGGCGAAACAGGCATTGTTGGCATGGTACGAAGAAACGGAAGCTGCTAACTGGAGCAACCCTAATGAATTAAAGTTGCAATACAGGAATGCCTCTGTTATAAGTGATAAGAGGATAGTATTTAACATTCATGGCAACAGTTACAGGCTGATCGTTGATATTGAATACCGGCTGAAAATAGTATTTGTTGTTTGGTTTGGTTCACATGCACAATACAATAAAGTGGATATTAAAAAAGCGAGTTATGCTAAAACCGATAAAAAATGATGGACAATATGAAGATGCACTTGCAAGGGTGTATTCATTAATGCAGAAAAATATCAAGCCGGATTCACGAGAGTCAGATGATCTTGAAATTCTTTCTATTCTTATTAAAGAGTATGAAAATGAACATTATCCGGTACCGAAACCCAATCCGCTGGAGGCTATCAAGTTCCGTTTGGACCAGATGAATATGTCTGAAGCAGAGTTATCTGAAATTCTTGGGTATCGCTCCAGGAAATCAGAAATTTTATCCGGCAAACGAAAATTGAACCTCTCGATGATTCGGAAGATAGTGGAGCGGTTACATATCCCGGCTGAGGTGTTAATACAAGCGTATTAACATTATTTGAGAAAGTAACCGGATAAAAGTAAAAATGGGAACAACTGGGCATAATGGCATCAAATTGTTCCCATTCGTGTAATGTCTGGGTGACTGGACAACTTTCGAACAAATACACTAAGAGATATTGAGTTTTTCAAACAATATTCTGTTTCTTTTTTTCGCATCGTCTAAAACTTTTTCAAATGGTATAACTTCAAAATAAGCCGAATAATACTTGCTTTTTACTTTAAAATATCCTTTGCCGTCAGGTGTTTTCTCAAATTCTCGATTCTTTAAGATCTTTTCAAGTTTGGGAGTTATATCGCATACGATATATATGTAAAACGGAGTCTTTTCTGTAATTTCTATCATCCTGCCATTTCTACCCTTTACTTTCCCCTCAAGCAAATTATCTATATATTTTTCGGTTTGCTCAATTGGATTTTTTTCGTCGTCATAATCTTTATAGTCATCTCTCATTGGCTTTTTAAACTCGACTATTGTAAAGGAATTGTGTGGCGATGATTTAGAATCTGAAAAAGCAAACGCCTCATTAAAAATTAATAGGTCCGTTCGGCCAGTTGAGATCGAATCAACTTCATTTATACTATTGAAGGTTTTGTCGGAAGCTAGAAAGGAGTGATACGTAAGCCTCTCATCCAGCAACCAGAGATTTTGCTTATCCGGGGTTATTTCATCAGAGGATGTCCGAATAGGGAAGAACACACTATGAATCAATTCTTCATTCTCAAATTTATCATTTTCATTTCGTTCTAGTAAATTATCAAGCAGCTCAATTATAGCTTTTCTATGTACAACATACCGAGCGAGGTCAGCTTTACCTATATCATTAAATTCGCTCATAAATTTTTCATATTTTTCAATATATCCTTCATGATTAGTTACATCCTTTTTTTCTTCAAGGAGTTTTATTTTCTCCTCTTTCACATCTAATCGCCATTTAGCTTCAATCTTATAAAGTTCAATGTCCAACTTGTCTTTTGTGAGGTCAGGTGGTAATTTCAAGACTTCTTGTCTTCGATAGTGCAAGGTGCTTCTATATTGAGGTAATTCTTCAATAATTGTCGGCTTGTACGATTCGACTTTTTGATTACGGACATTATCCAAGTATTCAGACAAAATATCTTCAATACACGCGATTGCGGCCCTTCTAAGTTTGGCAAGGCTTAAGAATTGTGTCTCTTCTTCTTCTTCTCCCCCCGGAAAGTTGAAGCCAATCCGCTCAGTATCAACGTATTCATCCAAGACATCGCTCACTACATAACCCTGATAAAAAAAACTATTTTCCTCATCTTCTTTAATTGGATATTTTCCCAAATCTACTAACCTAGAATACAAACCTTCATTGACTACACTCCGGTTATGGGCGCAAAAATGTATCTTATGGCTTTGAAGCTTTAGTGATTTGGTAAGATAGAGAGTAAAAGTCGCGTCATCAATTGCAAAGTCTTTATCTTGAACATCACTTTTAAACTCTGTACTAAAAATATTTAATAGATTATATTCTATATTATTTTGATTTTTAATGATTATTATCGGAGCTTGATTCCGAATAAAATAGAGCTGAAAATGGGCGACAAGTTCTCTAGCAATTGAACGTAAATTGAAGTCAAGGTTCTTCTGATACTCATCTTTGTATTTAGATAAACGTACCATAGTACCCAGTTTACCAGTTATATTTTCTGGTGTTGAAAAATTGTCAAAGCCCGCCTTCGTGTTCTTAAAGTCAAATTTCACTGCTTTTTGCTGCCCGTTATTATCTAAATATTCACTATAAATATTTAGTTCTCTGAAGGCTTTGAGACAAACAAACCTACCAATCCCTTTTCCTCCAATTTTTATTTTATGATCGGTATCTGCCTCAATAAATGAGGTTAAGTTGTCGCTATTTAACCCTATTCCATTATCCCTTACTTCAAATGAATGTACAGGGAATATATCTATATTGTCTAGTCGTTTCAGCGTTTCTTCATTGCCGTTTCTTATGCATATAATAATAATTTTGCCTTCTCCATCTTTAAGCATTCCAGCTGTTAATGCTTCTTCAATAGAATGAATAGAATTGCTAACGGTTTCAAATAAAGGCATCAAGGGCTGAGTTCTCGGCAATCTGGTATTCCTTACCTTATTTGCAATATTTGAAGTTGCTAATATTGTTTCCATAGCTTAATTTTTAGGTAAAATAATGGTATTTATTGTAAAAATGGGAACAATTATGCAACGTTGGGCTTAATTGTTCCCATTTGTGTCAAGTCGGGGAGACTGGACAACTTTCGAACTCTTTTGTTCAAGACCTCAACGCAGTTCAACAAGTTATTACATCACTCAACATTAACCTACATTAATCGACGTAAGTCAGCATAACTCAGCACAACCTGGAATTAGGTTGACTGGACAAGTTTCGAATTATATTAGCCATAATTTTCTCGTAAAAGCGTATATTTGTGGTGTAGCTTGGTGACGTTCTTTTAGAAGGGTGCTTAACTGATAACTTAGAAATAGGGGTGTGAAAAGATGAAATTGCTAATCATTGTTTACACGGCGTCACCTTGCACCTTGCACCAAGCTACACCTTTTTTAAACTACAACTTAGAAATACTACTCTTCTAATTACCTGTTGGCTCATTAACGGCTCATTCTTCCAATCCTTTGGGTATCCAATTTCTTCCAGAATCTTTATAATCACATTAAATTTATCGGAAGAATTATTTCCCTTAATTTCTTTGTATGAAAAAACGAATTCGTATTGGCAGAATTCAAAATCGTTTCTTGGAACCCTTTCAAATTTATTTATCCAATGATCCGTAGGTTGCTGAACTAATATTTTATTGAGATAAGGTATTATAAACAAAGATTGCTCTTTATATTTTACATTTCTTGACGCACGAAACATGTGCTTCCATCCCAACTCAGTAAACTCAATATCGCCTAGTAGGGGATTTTCGACAACATTAATTGAATTATATATCGCCCGTTTACTATTCCTATTATCTTTTACAGATAATCCGGTCGTATTAAGGTTCAGAATTATTCCCTTTCCACCTTTGTTATTAAATGTATGATTACGGGTAATGTTTCGAGCAATTTCGTATCTTATGCAAGGTGTAAAAGGTGGTTTTTCCCATATTCTGTAACATTTGAAGGTCCTTGAGGATGAATATAAGCCCAATAACATTCCCCTTCTATTTGATCTAACCAAATCAAACAAATATTATTTAACTCTCTTTTTACCTCATCAAATGCTTTTTTATACAATTTCAGTTTCCCATCTTCCATTTTTCCATAGCTAACGCCTGATTTTATCTGTACTAATAAAATGATCCTTTCTCCATTTTTCCAAGGGTGTGCATAAGAGATAAATAAATCGATCTTACTTCCATCTTCATTTCTACTTCCCCAACGTACTTCAGCATTAAAAGCATTTACAAGAAATGATGCTGAAAGAATTTCCGCATCATTTCCATTTTGACCATTTAATTTTCTCGATATTACTGGTGTTGGTAATTTTTTCGAAGAATGTAATATTGTTGCCATGATGATTTTTAAATAATTATGTGTTGTCAGAGATAATTCTCAATAGCAACGAAAATACAGAGATAATTTTAATGAGAGCAATCAAAAATCTGTACACAGATATTCCTTTGTTGTTAATGAAAGTGAAACGATGCAAAAATGGGAACAATCAGACCAAACAATTCCGAGTTGTGCCTGATTATTCCCATTTGTTCGGAGTTATTCCGATTTATTCCAAGCCGGGGCGACTGAATTCGAACCCCAATTCTAATAAAGCCATCCCAAGATATTTTCACTTCAGCAAAAACTCTTCCATATTCTCCGGGGAAACCGCAAATGTTTCTGCGCCTTTATAATTTTCTGTAAAGGTTGACGGGAAACGAACCTTCTTATGCTTACCCCATTTGAACTCAAAGGCTTTCAGTTTTCCTTCGTAATCCTCTATCAGATCTATTTCCTGCTGCTGGGTTGTCCGCCAGAAATATAAATTTGCATCCATATCGTTATAGCGCAAAAATTTCATCCGCTCTGCAATTACAAAATTCTCCCACAATGCGCCAACATCTGTTCTGTTGCTCACCTGGTTAAAATCGTTGATCACAGCATTTCGTATGCCGCAATCATAGAAGTATATCTTCTTACCTTTTTTTATTTCATTGCGCACATTCCGGTTAAGCGCCGGTAAGCGAAAGACTACATACGCTTTTTCTAAAAGGTCAATGTATTTTTCTACTGTTTCCTTATCCGCACCTACCATTTGGGATAGTTCATTATAACTTACCTCGCTTCCTATCTGCAGCGCCAGCGCCTTTACAATTTTTTCAAGCAGCACCGGTTTGTTTATTTGATCCAGTACCAGCAAATCCTTATACAAATAACTATTTGCCAATAGTTTCAGCAAGGTTTTTTCTTCGTCCGGTTTCATTACTATTTCAGGATAGTAGCCATAAACCAATCTGTGCGCCAGCATACCTTTTTCTTTTATCAACCCATGATGCCGGACCATTTCCTCAAAGCTCAATGGGTACAACATAAACTCATACTTTCTGCCGGTTAAAGGCTCATTTACTTTTCCCGACAGTTCAAATGCAGAAGAACCTGTAGCTATAGCCTGGATATTTTTAAACTGGTCAGTAAGGAGTTTAAGTGTAAGCCCGATATTGGGAATACGTTGCGCTTCCTCAACGAAAACAATTTCATGGTTTCCCACTATCGCTTTCAGTTTCGTTGCAGAAGTATTGGTAAGATTTTCCCTGGTCTCTGCGTCATCGCCATTCAGAAAAAGCCATGATTTTTCCTGCGCTTTAACCAACGTTTCTATTAATGTGGATTTACCCACCTGCCTGGGCCCGAAAAGCAAAATCGCTTTTCCTTTGAATAATTTACGTTCTATGATGCTTTGCGCTACCCGTTTTATCATAATTTTCGGTTAGAACCGAAAAATTACATAATATTTTTCGGTTACAACCGCTAAATTACATAATATTTTTCGGTTCTAACCGAAAATAAACATCATATTTTTCGATTCTGTAAAATTGCAATGTATAATTGATTGAATTACTATCAGCATAGGTGTCCCACACCGAAAAAAGGTGTGGGACATCCCGAGACTTCGGCAAATATCATTTTTAGTATCAAAATATAGAAAAAAGCGGTGCTATACTTCCGCAAGGGATAAAATAGTGAGTTCAGAACTTCATTGAGCTTGAGTTCAACATTCAGCATGTCATTGTTCGGCGCGAGGTTCGGCGAGGCTCACCTTGAAAATTGCTTACAATGATGTGTTTGCAATTTATTGATTAATAGTGATAAATGAATTGTATTATTTTATTTTACTCATTTTGCGGGGCTACTTTTCCCTGATTAGACTTCAGCAAGATACTCATCGTTGTCACAGTTCGGCGCGGCTCACTGTGACGGGAATTCTATTGATTGTGGGCTTGCATTCGAGTCAGTAATGTCATTCACATTTTATCCTTTTGGGTTCAAAAGGTGGGTACTCACCATGACAAAATATCTATAAAGCTATATCTACAAAAGTCACTAATTTACCTCTTTTCAAGTATAATAATTGATATTTATCATCGCACTCACTTTATTTTAGGAGCGCAGTAAACATTGCTGGGTCTTTATTTAAAAATATTTCCGCAGCAATTAGTTTATCATGGAGTACTACATCGTTTGGCATAAAGGTGGCTTCCTTTCTGAATTCATTCCAGATATTTTCCAGGGCAGGTGATGAAAGATGCGGGCGGCGTAGTTCGAGCGCCTGGGCTGCTGTCAGTAATTCTATTGCTAAAACACGTTGCACATTTTGTATTACACGGCGCAGTTTTGTTGCGGCGTTGGCTCCCATGCTCACATGGTCTTCCTGGCCGTTGCTGCTAACTATACTGTCCACAGATGCGGGGGTACAATATTGTTTGTTCTGGCTAACGATGGCTGCAGCTGTATATTGAGCAATCATAAAGCCGCTGTTGAGTCCGGCGTTCGGGGAGAGGAATGGGGGAAGGCCCCGTTGTCCGCTCACTAATAAATAAGTTCGGCGTTCTGAAATATTCGCTATTTCCGCCATTGCTATCGCAAGGAAATCGGCATGAAGCGCCAATGGCTGACCATGAAAATTACCACCGCTCATTATCGCATCCTCATCATGAAACACGATTGGATTGTCGGTAACCGAATTTATTTCTATCTCCAATACATTTGTTACCGTATCGGCCACATCTTTTGTGGCGCCATGCACCTGGGGCATACAGCGGAAAGAGTATGGATCCTGTACCTGTTCTTTTTTTAATTGCTGTATGCCGCTACCCGACAATAACTTCAAAATTCGTTCTGCTGTAGCTATTTGCCCTTTATGGGGGCGCACCCTGTGAATAGGGGATTTGAAAGGTTCATCCTTTGCCATAAATGCATCTGCAGACATTGCGCCGATCACATCGGCCCACACCAATAACCTTTTTGCTTCAATGAGCGACCAGGTAATGTATGAGCTCATGAACTGCGTGCCATTCAATAATGCGAGGCCTTCCTTTGCCGCCAAAGCCATTGGCTGCAGTCCTGCTTTTTGCAACGCTTCTGCAGCCGTCATTTTTTCTCCTTTCCATCGAACAGCGCCCTTGCCTAAAATTGGCAGGCAAAGATGCGCAAGCGGGGCCAGGTCTCCGGATGCACCTAAAGAACCCAACTCAAATACTATGGGATGAATACCTGAATTATAAAAATCAACCAAGCGCTGCACTAACTCCGGCCTTACGCCACTATACCCCTGGCTAAGCCCATGCACTTTTAATAAGAGCATCAACCTTACAATCTCTTCCGGCGTTTCATCACCCATACCACAGGCATGAGAGCATACGAGGTTTTCCTGGAGTTGCGACAGCTCGTCATCTTTTATGCGCACATTGCATAAGGAACCAAAGCCGGTATTGATACCATAATAAGTTTCTCCTCCTTTAAGTATATTGTCGAGATAGGCGCGGTTGTGTGAGATGCGGCCGACTGCTTCCGCAGACAACTGTAGTGTATTATCTGTTTTGTTTTTTAAAAGATCGATAGAAATATGTTCGGGTAATTCCATTTTAGTTAATTATTTTTTTAGGGCATAGGCCCAACCCATTAATGACGATTGCTAAGAAATGAGGCGATATCTTCTTCGATACTTTTGTTTACCGATTCAGTAACGCGGCCGACCTCTTTACCGTCAATATCAAATACTATAATCGTTGGCACTAAAGTAATGCCATATTTTTTTTCCTCCCCATTCTTTGTCTTTTTTTCACGATCTACTCCATACATTGTCAGCAATGATTTTGGATAATCAATTGTGCGCAAAACCTTTTCCAATTTTGGAATAAGGTAATGGGAGTCATCGCACCACGTTCCTAAAAACACTACCATTGAAAAACGCTTAAGATTATTTTGCAAATAAGTTACCCAACCTTCTTTAGGTGCATAATCATCAGATCCTGATTTCAGCCAGGTAAATGTTGGTTCTTTATTTAGATCTTCAAATGTGATAAGGCCTTTAAATATCAGTCCGTCACCTTTGGGATCTTTTGAAATATCAAAATGGGTGTTTTGCGCAATTGTGTTCATGCTGATCATAAATATTAGAGCGGTGAGTATTTTCTTCATACCGTGGCGGTGATTCTATTTTTTTGTAACGATCCATCAGATTAATTGATTCCTGATAATAAGGAGTTTATTTCTCAGTTGCAGAAGCGCCTGTTTGAGGTCAACCGTTTCTACGTCCATGTTATTCTGCGATTTCAATTTAGCCTTTGCACCCATAAGGGTAAAACCGCGTTCCTTTACAAGGTGGTGTATTGCACGAAGTTCCCGGATCTGGTCGGCAGTGAATAAGCGGTCTCCCTTCCGTGTTGTGCGGACTTTAAGTTTGAATTCATTTGTCCAGAAACGGATATGTGATGTTTTTACTTTAAAAAGTTCGGCCACTTCCCCGATCGAATAATATTGTTTATCTCCTTTCCAGTCTTCCGGCAAAACAAAATTCTTTTCTTCTTTTGCTGGTTTTGCTTCTTCAATTACAGGCTTAACTTCTTCTATAACCGGTTGTGCTTCTTCTTTGGTTTCCTGTTTTTTTTCCTTCGGCGGTTTATCTTCTTTTGTTTTTCTGGCACGGCTTTTCCCAACAGCATTCAGCTCTTCAGGTATTATCTCCTCTCCAAACAGAGTCATTATACGTCCGCTCATACCTCCAATTTACAAAATAGTTTTAAATTCATAACAAAAAGTGCTTACCGCATAAAAAAAGAGGTTGTTTCATAAATATGAAACAACCTCTTTTTCTTACAAAAACTGCATATTAGAAATTTGCTACATTATATTTTACATCTGCCTGCTTCGTTACTGTTTGCTGCAACATCTGGCCCAGAGTATTCCTCATCTGGTTTTCCTCCATCCCGCGCTGCCTTCCGGCCATTTGCTGCAGGAATTGATCAGGAAGCGGGTTGCTGGTACGGTTTAATACTGTTACGAAATAAACGCCCCCTTGTCCTTTGATGCCAGCCGATAAGGTATTGGGTTGGAATGTTGGACAAAATGCATAGCCAACAATTTTGGGTTCGTAACCCAGGTTAGGTATATAGGTGCCCCCCAGCAATACGGAATCAGCCTGCTGAACCGTTTGGTTGGTTTTTTGCGCTATTGCATCCAAAGAGGTTGCTCCGCTGACTTTCTTCATAATAATGTCGGCTTTCATCTCTTCCCTTACTTTTTGTTCCAGTTGAGGACGATTAGCCGGTGTGATACCAGCCATACCTTTTTCCTGAACAGAAGAAAGTTTAGCCACTACATAACGCTGCTCACCAAGCTGGAAAACCTGTGAAATATCTCCCACCTTATGATCATACATCCATTTGATAACCTCGCGGGCAGGGCCGAGGCCGGTGATGGTGAAATTGGTAGCTTTAATATTATCACCAATGCGTTTGTCAAATTTTTGCTTTTTAATTGTAGCGTCAAATTCTTCAGCTGTTGGGTTTTTGCCTGCAAATTCATTGGCCTTACCATAAATAGCATTCACCGTACTGTCGCTCGGAGCTAAATTTTTTGCGATGGTGGCCAACTGAACAGATGGTGCAATTCCTTTTTGTTCCAGTATTTCTATATAATGATAACCGGAATAGTTGTCATTCGATACTTTTACCACTTTTTTATCTCCTGCCTTTCCTTCAAAAATGAAATCACCGAATTCTTTTGCAATTGTCGGCCTGTTCAGAAGTGTAAAAGTATATTCCCCGCCTTTTTTCTTATTGTCTTCTCCGTCCTGGGAGTAAATCATTACAACAGAATCGAATTTAGCGCCACCATTAATTGCTGTGACAGCGCTATCAATCCTGCTTTTAGCCATGCTGTCCGGCAACACTTCCTGGTCGCGCTGTTTTGATAATACCAGTATGTGCCTAAGTTTCACAGAATCCGGCAGCGTTTTCCTTTCCACAACTTTAGTCAGTTTATAACTCCCGTTTTCGTAATAGGGTCCATATATTTCTCCAACCGGAAGCCCCATTATAGTATCCGCTTCTTTCGACATAAACGTCCTTTTGTTCAGGTACGCTTCAGAAAAAGAATTAGCTTCATCTGATTTATTATTTACAAAAGTTTTATTGTCCTTAGTTGCAGCCAGGTCACTTTTTATTTGGGCCAATGCATCCAAAGCCCTTGCGGTATCCGAAGATGATGGGATGATCTCAAATGATACATACTCTATACTGCGGACCGGCTGGTCTGTCTGATATATCGAAGCGTGTTTTTGCATGTACGCTTTAATATCTTCTTCACTCACTTTCACTTCATTATCAGCTACTGCTGTGTATGGTATTTTTACATAGCGGATAGCAGCCATTGAATTTTGATCCGTCAGCGTACGCTTAGTCAGATACATGGGTGCATAAACAGCTCCGGTAAACATGGAATTGAATTTATTAATGCGGTTGATGCGCAGCACATATGCTTTCACAATCTCCCATTGTTCTCTCATTTTACCGTTAGGGTCAATTTTCTGAGGGTCCTTCACAAATTGCTCCTCCATATACTTTACGATCTGAGGATCGAAAGATTTGGTTTGTGGATTGATGAATATTTGCTGGCCTTCCACCTGGAACTGCTGGATATAAGGATCCGCGTTAAGCCCGTAGATCAACTCTTTCTTTTCCTCTTCAGTTGTTTGTATTCCAAGCTTATCACATTGTTCGCCAACGACAGTTTCATAAACAACCATCCTTACCGACTCCTCGTTCATCTGCGCTCTTGCAGCATCATCCAGGGGGCGGCCTTTATTAAACATAGTGTAGAGGGTTTCATACTGCTTCACCATCATTTGGTAATCTTTGGGCTCTATCTTAGTACCATTTACTTTCATTATGTTGGAATCGTGCCCTCCAAATAAATTACCGAAAGAACCATTGCGGGCGTCAGAAACTATAAAGCCAACAAGCGCGATTGCTATAACCGCACCGGCTATTTTTCCATACTTATTTCTAATCGTTTGTATTACAGACATTGCAGGTTTGTATTATGTTTTATATTAAGGACGGCAAATTTATGGGAAAAATTGAGATTTTACACCATTATTAAAGGTTTATGGAGTTTATTTTTAAATATAAAACTTTATATTGTTTAAATACGTTTATTAATTTCAGTTAAACGCTTTTTTTAGTTTTTATTTTGATGTATTAATATTTCAAAGCAGTAACATTAATATTACCTGTTTTTAGTTGTTATTTGGTTCTGTGGATAACCCTTTAAGAATGCTGTAAATTTCCCGCTCCAATTGACATAACTAATTAACGAACAAGCATCTTCCAGAGTTATTCTTTGATTTTCACACTTTTCCACAACTTACTACGATATTAAGGTTTGCAATTTTACTAACATCATTCTGTTTCCACAATCCACAAATTTTGTGTTAGATTATTACTATTGCTCAATTTATTGTGTTAATAACTTTACAGAATACTGTGGATAAAGTAAAACTGCTAATTTTGCAATAGGAATTACTTTTTTTAATCCCCAAATTCCCAACCATAGTAGTAATAGTATTTTCTTTTAAAAAAGTTAAATATAGTTATTAGGGTTGTGAATAACCGGAATAAATGGAAAGAATTGTTTTAAAAAATAAACAGACAGCACACGAAAAATTTAAAAATGAACGACCTGAAGAAAGATACGTTGAAGGAATTGGGATATTTAGATATGGAGATAGATCCTGCATTAGATATTTTTGAAGAAATAAAGAAATTAAAGAAAGAAAAAAATGCAGTGGTGCTGGCGCATTATTACCAGGAGCCGGACATACAGGATATTGCCGATTATATAGGCGATAGCCTTGGTTTGGCGCAAAATGCGGAGCGTACTGAAGCTGATATAATTGTATTTGCCGGTGTGCATTTTATGGCGGAGACTGCCAAAATATTGAATCCAAATAAAAAAGTACTGCTGCCTGATCTTAAAGCGGGATGTTCACTGAGTGATAGTTGCCCTCCTCATCTTTTCAAATCGTTTAAAGATAAGCACCCGGAGCATCTGGTCATTTCATACATTAATTGCTCTGCGGGTATTAAGGCTTTAAGCGATATTATTTGCACTTCATCTAATGCACAGCTTATAGTAGAGAGTCTTCCTAAAGATCAGAAAATAATTTTTGCTCCTGATAAAAATCTTGGTGGTTATATTAATAAGAAGACAGGCAGGGACATGTTGCTATGGAATGGTGCATGTATGGTGCATGAACTGTTTTCTTTTGAGAAAATTACCCGTTTGAAAGAACGTCATCCGGAAGCTAAAGTTATAGCGCATCCTGAATGTGAGGAAAGTGTGTTAAGCCTTGCTGATTTTATTGGTTCTACGAGCCAGTTGCTTAAATACACTGAAAAGAACAGTTCAGATGTGTATATAGTAGCTACTGAGGCCGGCATACTTCACCAGATGCAGCTAAACGCGCCAAAGAAAACATTTATTGCCGCTCCGCCTGATAATGCCTGCGCCTGTAATGATTGTCCACACATGAAATTAAATACACTTGAAAAGCTGTATCTGTGTATGAAGTACGAGTTGCCGGAGATAATTATGGATGAGGAATTACGCATAGCAGCAAAAAAGCCTATTGATAGAATGTTGTCGCTTAGCAAGCAGCTTGGATTAAGTTAGTATAAAGTATTAAATGAATATATAAATTCATTATACTTCATTTATTTTGTTTATATTCCTTAAGATTAATATCTTTAACATCTAATTCTAAATATTATTTTGTATGAAAAGAATCAATACAATTAAGCTGTTACTGTTTGTAACTTTATTATTTGCTGCAGGAGCAGTGAATGCGCAGAGGCATCCATTGGCTTTTGGTACTTTGGGAGGAGCTTATTCAGCATCTAACTGGTATAAGAATTATGTTGGCCTCCGTCTTGAAGTTACTACTCCGCCTGCTGTTGCAGGAGATAAGGAATATACTACTGCCAATGATGGAAGCGGGACTACAGGATTGTGGGGTGGTATAGTAACTTCTCCAATTCCTCCTACACTGATACAAATGCCTCCTGCTGGCGATAGTTTGGCTGGCACAGCTTTTGGAGCCGGGTATATGACAGGAAAAATCGGGTTTGTGTATCGTGGTGGCGGTATTGAATTTGGAGCAAAAGCTTTGGCCTGTCAGAACGCAGGTGCAATTGCTGTTGTAATAGTTAATAATGTAAGTGGAGGGCCTGTAGGTATGGGCGCAGGCGCTGTTGGTGCTTCTGTAACGATTCCTGTTTTTATGATCTCAAAAACGGATGGTGATGCAATTGATGCCCAGTATTGCGGTTTGAATCCGGTTAAAATAACAATTACCAATTGGGGCCTTGGAAATGTGAATGACCTTGGTTTTGTTCCGGGAGGCTTAGGGTTCTGGCATGCTTATGCAGTACCATCTGATCAATTAACGGGTACGGGAATTTCCGCTTATAAGCAGGTTGATGGCGCATTTATTGCTAATTATGGCAGTGCCGCCCAGGCGAATGTAAAAGTAAGTGGTAGCTTATCATTTACGCCTACTGGCAGCACTACGGCTTCTCCGATTCATACGGACACAGTTAAACTACCAACTTTCTCTACTATTGATTCTGTATGGGCTATGTTTGATACTCTGACTACTGGTAATGAATATGATGTAACGGCAGCAGGTACCGGTCGTTTTGATTTAACATACAATATTTCTGCGACAGCAACAGATGACTATCCCGGAGATAATACAACCACTACTTCTTTTTACTCCACAGATAGTGTGTATTCAAAAGGAAGGTATGATTTTACTAAAAATCAACCATTAAGAAATTCATACAGAGGTGGGGCTACTACTGCCCAGATATGGGGAGATATGTTTTATGTTGCAAAAGGAGGCGCTAAAATATCAAAGGTTCAATATTCTTTATTTGCTACCGCTACAGGGCCTTTTAGTGAGCCTGGGGACAATGCATATTTGTTCAAATGGGTTGATGGAGACAGAGGTTTAACAAAAGACAGCATCATACAAAATGGTGAATTGGAATTAGTAGGCGTTGGTACTAAGACATTTGATGGTATTAATGATACATCTGGCGCTTTATTGGAAATTAAAAATATGGGAATTGATACAACTGGCGCAGCCAGTCATTTTGTTGTGCTTCAGTCAAATACCTGGTATTACCTTGCTATTGGAGTTCCTGCCGCTTATTATTTGGGTTGTGATGGAATCTTAAATCCATTTCCCCGGATTTATGGAAGGGTCCATGCGGTAAACCATATTTTTGATTATTCTAATATGCAATTTGGTGAGGCCACGGGATCTGTAGAGGATATTTATACTAATTTCGCTGCTAATAATCTGTTTATGCCATCAAATGTTTCTCATCTGGCTGTAGATTCTTTTAATTATTACAGCGCAAAGGGCTTACTCCCTGCAATTGCAATGGTAATTAATAAGGATACTACTTATGTACCCCCTATTGATCATACATTGGTTAATAATACTTCCAGGCCGGCAATCGGGATTACTATATATCCTAATCCTGCTTCAGAGTACCTGAATGTTTCTTTGGATTTGGACAAATTTGCCACTTCAGTTAAATACACCTTAATTGATGGTATGGGAAGAATTGTTAGTGAAACAATCCATAACAATCTTCAGAGTGAAAAATATACTATTAATACCTATGTGCTTGCTTCCGGAAACTATTTCTTAGTTGTAAATGCCAATGATAAGGTTACTTTTAAGAAATTCGTAGTAGCAAGATAGATTTCATACTGATTATTTATTCTTCTTCAGGAGGCTGCCATTTTTTGGCAGCCTCTTTTCTTTGGAATGCACTAACAAAAACGGATAGTGTGTGCCATGCTCCTATTTCATTATCAATACTATATAGTATGAAGCAATTATCATAAATAAAAGCAGGCTTTATCTGATGTTATTTAGGTGGCAAGTTATAATATGCTTGTTTCTTATACTTAATCTTAATCAGTTTATTCTTGTTTGTATTGTCAATTAATTATGGACTGGTTCTGTTTATTTATACGTAAGAAAATCGCCTATTGTATATTTTGTGTTTTTTTGTTTATATTCTCAAACAGTTATATCTTTAACTACAAAATCTAAATATTGTTTTTATATGAAAAGAACAAATACTCTTAAACAGTTACTGTTTGTAACTTTATTATGCTTAACAGGCGTAGCCAGCGCACAGATTCATCCGTTGGCTTTTGGTACTGCAGGTGGTTATACTAATTCAAACTACTATGCCGATTATGTAGGGCTTCGTTTTCAGGTGACTGCACCTGGTAGTATAGCCGGGGATTACGTCCATGCTGCTGCCGTAGTGGGAACTGCATCAGGGGATTGGCCTTCAATAGTTTACACCCCTATAATAAATCAACCGGTAATTATGCCCCCGAAATCAGATTCTGCGGCTACCAGTTCATTTGCTCCCGGCTCTATGACCGGGAAGATATGCCTTTTATGGAGAGGCCCGCTTGTAAGTCCGGGCCCTGTTTCATTTAGTCAGAAAGCGCAGTATGCCCAGGATGCAGGTGCTATTGCCTGCGTTATCATTAATGAATATCCTGGCGGGGCGCCATTTGCTCCCGGGTACACAACTGGATTTACCGTTCATATTCCTGTGATAATGATTGGTAATTATGATGGTATTGCAATAGAAAACGTATATGATGCATCAGCTCCGGGTACAGTTAAAATGACTATTACTCCATGGGGGCAAAGTTTAACCAACGACTTAGGTATTGTGCCAACAGGTGGTGCGGCTTGGCATGATTACGCAATTCCTTATGATCAGTTATCAGGTACTGGTGTTTCTGCTTATAAGGGGCTTGACGGTGCATTCGTGGCCAACTATGGGACTGCTACTCAGACAAATGTTAAAGTAAGCGGGACATTGTCTTTTACGCCTTCAGGAACGACTACTCCTATCCAGCTTCATACAGATACGGTTAAGCTTCCGACTTTCACAGTTGCCGATTCAATCTGGGCGATGTTTGATACCCTCACATCAAACAATGAATATGATGTAACCTTAACGACACCAGCAAAAGGACGTTTTGATCTTACCTACAATATTTCTGAAGCAAATACTGATGATTATTCAGGTGATAATAAATGGACTACTTCTTTTTTTGCTACTGACAGTTTGTATTCAAAGGGTTCATATAATTTTGTAACTAACCAACCTGTAAGAACGAGCTATAGGGGAGGCGCTACTACTGCACAAATATGGGGTAATATGTATTATGTAGCAAAGGGAGGCGCTTTAGTATCTAGAGTCCAATATTCTTTGGACGCCACTGCTACAGGGCCGTTTAGTGAGCCGGGAAACAATGTGTATCTTTTTAAATGGGTTGATGGTGACAGAGGTTTACCAAAAGATAGCCTTGTACAGAATGGTGAATTAGAATTAGTTGGCGCAGGAACTAAGAGTTTTGATGGTATTAATGACACCTCGCAGGCTTTGTTGGAAGTAAGAAATATGGGTATTGATACAGGAACACCTGGTACCGGCCATTTTGTTGTGCTTCAGTCAAATACCTGGTATTATCTTGCTGTGGGAATACCGCCAGCTTATTATTTGGGTTGCGATGGTATCCAGGATCCATTTCCGCGTATTTATGGCAGGCATCATGCAGTTAACCACATTTATGAATATTCAAATTTACAGTTTGGCGAACCTACCGGATCAGAAGCTGATATTTACACAAATTTCGCAGCCAATAATAATCCCATGCCTGCAGATGTTCAGCATATTGCTGTTGACTCATTTAATTTTAATAACAGCAGGAGCTTACTGCCGGCGATTGCAATGATTATTAATAAGGATACCTCTTATGTTCCCCCCATTATTGGTGGTTTGGTGAAAAATCAATCTAAGCCTGCAATAGGAATTTCATTATCTCCTAACCCCTCTTCAGAGGTTTTAAATGTGTCTTTGGATTTAGACAAATTTGCTGCTTCTGTAAAATACACCTTAATTGATGGTATGGGAAGAATTGTTAGTGAAACAGTACATACCAATCTTCAAAGTGAAAAATATTCCATCAATACGTCTGTGCTTGCTTCCGGAAACTATTTCTTAGTTGTAAATGCGAATGATAAAGTTACTTTTAAGAAATTCGTAGTAGCAAGATAGATTTCATATTGATTATTTATTCTTTTTCAGGAGGCTGCCATTTTTTGGCAGCCTCTTTTCTTTGGAAAGTACTAACAGAAACGGATAGTGTGTTATACCCCTATTTTATTATCAATACCTATAAAGTATGAAGCAATCATCATAAATATAAGCAGCCTTTAATAATGTCATTTATTGTATGTTATATTATGCCTTGGTCTTTGTGCTTAATCAGTTTATTCATGTTTGCATTGTCAATTGATTATAGGCTTGTTGTGTTATTTATACCTAAGAAAATTGCTTACTGTATATTTGGTGTTTTTTTGTTTATATTCTCAAACAGTTATATCTTTAGCGGCAAAATCTAAATATTGTTTTTTTTATGAAAAGAATTAATACTTTTAAACAGTTACTGTTTGTAACGTTATTGTGCGCTGCAGGTGCAGTGAATGGGCAGATTCATCCATTGGCTTTTGGTAAGATGGGAACAGCTTACACAAATGCTAACTATTATGCAAATTATGTAGGTCTGCGACTTGAAGTTGTGTCTCCACTTGGAACGCCCCCTGGTATTGGCGGCGATAAGCTATATACTGTTACCAATGATGGCGGCGGAGGAACCGGAGTATGGGGTAGCGCGGTTACTACTTCAATTACTGCCAAAGACATTGTTATGCCTGCGGTTGGAGGTGACACCCAGGCGCTTTCGTCTATGACTGCTGGTTCTATGACCGGAAAAATTGCTTTTGTTTATCGCGGTTCTAATGAATTTGTATGTAAAGCGCTTAATTGCCAGAATGGTGGCGCTATCGCTATTGTGATTGTTAACAATGTACCAGGTGGTCCCATTAGTATGGGTGCCGGTACCACATGTGCCGCTTCCTCTATTTTAATACCTGTATTTATGATATCTAAAGCAGATGGCGATGCAATAGATGCAGTATATCGTGGTGGAACTCCGGTTAAATTGACCATTACAAACTGGGGCATTGGAATGACAAATGACCTCGGTTTTGTTCCTGGCGGAACAGCGCTTTGGCATGCTTATGCAGTTCCTTCCGACCAGCTTACAGGTACAGGGCTTTCTGCTTATAAGCAGGTTGATGGTGCGTTTATTGCCAATTACGGCAGCGCCGCCCAGACAAATGTAAAAGTTAGCGGAACATTATCTTTTACTCCAACCGGTAGCACTACAGCCGCACAGCTGCATACAGACACAGTTAAGCTCCCTAATTTCCCTACCATTGACTCCGTTTGGGCTATGTTTGACACGCTTACTACAAACAATGAGTATGATGTTACAACCTCAGCAGGTACAGGTCGTTTTGACTTAACTTATAATGTTTCTGCAACAGTTGCTGATGACTACTCTGCTGATAATACATTGACGACCTCTTTTTATTCAACGGACAGTGTATATTCCAAAGGAAGATATGATTTTACAAAAAATCAGCCATTAAGAACATCGTATAGAGGTGGTGCAACTACTGCTCAAATTTGGGGCGATATGCTTTATGTTGCAAAGGGTGGTGCTAAAGTGTCTAAGGTACAATATTCTTTAGATGCTACTGCTACAGGGCCATTCAGCGAGCCTGGTAACAATGTTTATTTATTCAAATGGGTTGATGGAGACAGGGGTTTGACAAAAGATAGTATTATACAGAATGGAGAGTTAGAATTAGTTGGTGTTGGTTCTAAAACTTTTGATGGTGTTAATGATACTTCAGGCGCTTTATTAGAAGTTAAAAATATGGGAATTGACACAACAGGGGCTGCAAGTCATTTTGTTGTTCTTCAATCAAATACCTGGTATTATCTTGCTATTGGAGTTCCTCCGGCTTATTATCTGGGTTGCGATGGTATTATGAATCCATTTCCACGTATTTACGGAAGATACCATGCAGTAAATAATATTTATGATTATTCTAATATGCAATTTACTGAATCCACAGGATCGGTTGAGGATATTTATACTAATTTCGCTGCAAATAATCTTTTTATGCCATCTGATGTTTCTCATTTATCTATAGATTCTTTCAACTATTTTGCTGCGAAAGGCTTACTGCCTGCGATTGCAATGGTCATTAATAAGGATACTACTTATGTACCCCCTATTGATCATACATTGGTAAATAATGCTACCAGGTCGGCAATAGGACTTACTGTATATCCTAATCCTGCTTCAGAGCATTTGAATGTTTCTTTGGATTTGGACAAATTTGCAACTTCTGTTAAATACACTTTAATTGATGGTCTGGGAAGAATTGTTAGTGAAACAGTACATACTAATCTTCAAAGTGAAAAATATACTATTAATACGTCTGTGCTTGCTTCAGGAAATTACTTCCTTGTTGTAAATGCTAATGATAAGGTTTCTTTTAAGAAATTTGTAGTAGTAAGATAGATTGTATTTTGAGAGTTTATTTTATTTCGGGAGGCTGCCATATGGTAGCCTCTCTTTTTTTGCTTTTATTTATGGGCACCTCTAAAAACTAAA
>CAISOH010000196.1 GCA_903887005.1 uncultured Bacteroidota bacterium
AAAAAGATTGATTACAAGGGTGTCAAAAATAACCGAACCTATACGGAAGGGCAGAAAATTTAAACGAAAACATAAGGCAAAAAAGAAATACTACATGACTCAAAAGCCAGTATAAAATCCTTAAGTCAATGACATTGCCCTAAAGGGGAACCTGCTATATAGCTTTATCAAGGTTATTTTACTTTTGAGTTCTATTTAGCATTTTTATCAAGCCGGCCCTTTTATTCCGGACAATGAAATCAAAATATTATTTTCGAAAAACAAATCCGGTCACCATTCAGAAGTGTTAGATTTATAACAAGGAATATTTACTTTGCAAGAAACTTTAACTCAATACCGCCATGATAATATACAATGTAACCATTAAGGTCGAAAATGACGCTGCAGATGCGTGGGTGAACTGGATGAAAACAGAGCATATGGCAGACCTCATGAATACCGGCCTTTTTGCTGATTCCCGCCTTTGCAGGTTGCTGGAACAGGATGAAGCCGAGGGAATTACATATGTTGCTCAGTATTTTTGCGAAGGTATCGAACAGTATAATACCTACATAGACAAATACGCACAAGTCATGCGCGACAAAGGATTTAAGCATTTTGGAGGTAAATTTGTCGCTTTTCGCAGCATAATGGAAATTATTTGATGATAATAGCGTCCGGCGCAGCATTCATCGTTTCCTGGCAATAGCAAATTCCTTGCCAAACTGCTAAAAACAGCCACAGTAGCGTGTTTTCGGTTAATTTGTTTCTTTCAACAAAAATTAAAAATGTTAATAACCTGTGGAAACCTGCTTCAGGCAAGGCTTTTAACTCACAGAATTTTTTTTTAAGGTATTTGGAAGTGCAACAAACGTGAGTATATTTGTTCTATCCTCATAGTATTCATTTCACGACAAAAAACAAACAATTATGAACAAAGCAGAATTAATTGACAAAATTTCAAAAGATGCAGAGATCACCAAGGTTCAGGCAAATGCAGCTCTTGATTCCTTTACAAATGCTGTAGTTACTACACTTAAAAAAGGAGATCGTGTAACTTTAGTGGGCTTCGGTACTTTCTCCGTATCAGAGCGTGCTGCCCGTAATGGCCGCAATCCACAAACAGGTGCTGTTATCAAGATCAAAGCGCGTAAAGTTCCTAAATTCAAAGCTGGTAAAGAATTCTCTACAAAGATCGGTTCAGGCAAGAAATAATCTTTTAGCGAAATAAACAAAGGCAGGGATGGAAAGTTCCCTGCCTTTGTTTATTTTTGCATTTTATATAAACATTTTTTAAAACAGTAATTATGGGAAGAGGTGATAAGCGCACAAAGCGCGGAAAAATATCAATGGGAAGTTTTGGCAAATTGCGCCCCGCACGCATAACAAAGAAAGCCGCTCCGAAAGCTGAGAAAAAAGCCTGATAACCGGCTTGACAAAATTTAGACCGTACCGGATTATTGGACGGTCTTTTTTTCTGTTTTTATAATTGAGGCAAAAGCGTAAGTTCTGTATTTTTATTATTGGCTTACAACTCACGATTATTACTCATAGCCAGACAGTAATTTGCGAACTGTAAATTGCCCGGCTGCTAACTCTAAATTACTAACTGCCAACTATGGCTGTATTTTTCAATATACAACATTTACCGGATTTTAAAAACGCAGTATTAACCATCGGCACTTTCGATGGTGTACATAAGGGGCATAAAGCCATACTCCGCGAGGTGGTACGCCATGCAAAAACAGTGAGCGGAGAAAGTGTATTGCTCACTTTTGAACCCCATCCCCGCAAGCTTTTGTTTCCAGATCAACCTTTAGGGATCATTACTCCATTGGATCAAAAACTGCAGCTAATCAATGATACTGGTATTGAGCATATTGTTGTGGTCCCGTTTACAAAAGAGTTTTCTGAATTGTCCGCTCAAAAATATATTGAACAGTTCCTGGTAAATATTTTTCATCCGCACAGTATTGTTATTGGTTATGACCACCGGTTCGGACAAGACAGGATAGGTGATTTGCATCTTCTTGAACAATATGCCCCCATATATAATTACGAACTTATAGAGATACCCGAGCAACTGATTGACGAAGCCGCTGTAAGCTCTACCAAAATACGCAATGCCATACGCGAAGGGCGCATGGAAGACGCCAGGCAAATGCTGGATCGCAATTATACCATTAGAGGAACAGTAATACACGGCAATAAGATCGGCAGGACTTTAGGATATCCAACTGCGAACATCCTGCCGGAAAACAAGGAACAGATCATACCATCATTAGGTATCTATGCTATTCAGGCAATATATGATGGCAGGCAATACAATGGTATGTTAAGCATAGGATACAATCCCACTGTAACTGATAAAAAGGAACTGCGCATAGAAGCAAACCTCTTTGATTTCGACAAAGAAATTTATGGCGATGCCCTTGAAATAGCCTTCATTAAAAAACTGCGTGATGAACAGAAATTCAATTCTCTCGAAGCACTGAAAGAACAGTTACATAAAGACAAGGAAGAAACCTTGAGGGTAATTGACCTATTGTAAATACCACACACTTTTTGCTTTTCACTTCTAACTTTTGACTTGATTTCACACATCCAGTTCCAGAAATACCGGGCAATGGTCTGAATGTACTATATGCGGCATTATTTCAGCATGTTTCAATGTTTCGCGCAGGGGCTCAGTAACATTCAGATAATCTATGCGCCAGCCTTTATTATTCGCCCTCGCATTAGCGAATGCGCTCCACCAGGAATATTGGTGGGGATCTTTATTAAAGTGGCGGAAGGAATCAATATAACCATTGCCAAACAGCTTATCCATCCATGCTCTTTCCTCAGGCAAAAAGCCGGTATAGTTTTTATTTCTCACCGGGTCGTGAATATCTATTGCTTTATGGCAAATGTTGTAATCACCGCAAATAATAAGCTTTGGCCGCGACTTTTTTAAATCATTTATGTAATCAAAAAACTCATCCAGCCACTGATATTTATATCCCTGTCTGTCCTCTCCGCTGGTACCGCTCGGGAAATAAGCGTTTATCAATGTCAGATCACCGAAGTCTGCCCTTATAACCCTTCCTTCAAAATCGCTCTGGGCAATGCCGTTACCATAAACAACATTATCAGGCTTTATTTTAGTAAGCAAAGCCACACCACTATATCCCTTTTTCTGTGCGGAGAATGAATACACTTCATAGCCAGCCTTATTAATTTCAGCAACAGGTACATCTTCTTTATGGGCCTTTATTTCCTGCAGGCAAACAACATCCGCCGGATTCGTTTTAAGCCATTCTGCAAAACCTTTCTTTACCGCACTGCGTATGCCGTTTACATTGTAAGTTATGATCCGCATAATTTGAAAATTTGTGTCTGTGAAAATAGAATATTTTGGTAAAGCAGCAATCAACAAAATTACGAGGTACTATGGAAATGGTAAAATAAATAGCAAAGTAGAAAGCTCCGATTTAGTACAGAATATTAATTCAGCATGTCATGGTTCGGCGCGGCTCACCATGACAAATTATCTATTTTGCTATTTTCATAAGATTCACTATTATCTTACAATCCTTTTTTAACTTTTTAACCAATTGACTTTTTAACTAAAAAAAACCCTCATTGCTCATGCTCAGGTATTCTCCTCCTGCAATAATCAGGTGGTCTATGAGCTTGATATCCATCAACTCAGCTGAGTCTCGTAATCTGATTGTTAGTAATTTATCTGAATCGCTCGGTTTTTTACTGCCCGAAGGATGATTGTGCGCAATAATGATCTGGTTGGCATTATACAGCAGGCAGTTCTTTAAGATCATTCTTATATCCACCACCGTAGAAGTAATGCCCCCGCTGCTGATAAGCTCATGCTTTAATAATCTGCGGGCATAGTTGAGATAAAGAACGCAAAAAACTTCGTGGTTCAGGTCTTGCAATAATGGGATGATGATTTGCGCCGCTTCCGCGCATTTATTGATAGCTATCCGCTCCATACCCTCGCTTAACTGCCTTCTTCTCCCGAGTTCCATGGCTGCACAGATGGCAATCCCTCTCGCCTCGCCTATCCCTTTTATCTTTTGCAATTCCGTTACATTCAGCCGGCCCAGTTCACGAAGATTATTCTGCGCCAGTGCCAGCACCTCCCTTGCCAGGTCAAGGGCCGACTTTTCCCGGGTGCCACTGGAAATAAGGATAGCCAGCAGTTCTGCATCAGTCAGGGCCGCAGCCCCTTTTTGCAGCATCTTTTCGCGGGGACGCTCATCCTCACTCCAGTTTTTTATGCTTTTAGATTCATTCATTGAAAATGAAAAATACATTAAATTCTGTTTTTGATAGCTGTCTTTTAAAATAATTTTATCAATATACCTGTTATCATCATGCCTCCCCTCTATGAAAACTATTCAATGATAATTATAAAAAACATCTCAGCTTTAAGGGCAAGGTGGATAATTTTTCCACTTTACTCAAGTACCTTCGTCCCAAAATTAATATCTGTGGATAATAGTTTTAGATACATTCCTTACGCAGAGACGGGTTATTTCTCTCACCTTGTCACAGATTATCTGGGCAACTGTGCTGATATAAAGCCATTTTATCAATTTGCGCCAACTGCGGAAGGATTAACACAAGCCATATCAGAACGTTCTAAATTTCCCGTTAACCGCAAAGCATTAGTTGGAGCGCTAACAATGCAATACGAATGTTTAACTAAGCATCCAAAAACCGAAGAAAACATACAGCTGCTGCTAAATGAAAATACCTACACGGTCTGCACAGCCCATCAGCCTAATCTGCTCACCGGCTACCTTTACTTGATTTATAAAATACTTCATGCCATAAAACTTGCTGAACAACTAAGTGAGCTGCACCCCGATAAACATTTCGTCCCGGTATTTTATATAGGCAGTGAGGATAATGATATTGAAGAGTTAGGCACATTCAGGTTCCGGGGCAAAAAATATGTTTGGGATGGCAACGGACAAAGCGGTGCTGTTGGCCGCATGAATACCGCCGGGCTAAAACCTATGCTGAATGAACTGTTTAAGCTATTTGGCCCGCCCGGTAAAAACTGTGATGAATTGCAGGCTTTACTGACTTCTGCTTATCTGCAACACGATACCATAGGCGCAGCAACCCAATACTTAGTGAATGAATTATTTGGCCGCTACGGGCTTGTAGTTTTGAATCCGGACGATGCAACACTGAAGGCAACATTCATCCCCGTTATGGAAGATGAATTGCTGTATCAACATGCCTGCCCCATTATTACAGAACAGATAGAAAAGTTAGGCGCTCATTATAAGATACAGGCGCACCCCCGCCCCATCAATCTCTTTTATCTTACCGATCAATTGCGCGAGCGAATTGAAAAAAATAGCGACAAATGGGAAGTGCTGAATACAGACATAAAATGGTCGCAAACTGAACTGCTGGAGGAATTAAAACAACACCCGGAACGTTTCAGCCCCAATGTAATGCTGCGCGGCCTCTTCCAGGAAACCATTCTGCCCAATGTGGCATTTATAGGCGGCGGCGCGGAAGTTGCTTACTGGCTGCAATTAAAACCGTTGTTTCAGCACTATAAAGTGTTCTACCCTAGCATCCATTTACGCCAGTCGGTATTATGGATTGGCAACCAGCAAGCCAGGCTGCGCAGCCAGTTAGCATTCACTACAACTGATATTTTTAAGCCTGTGCTGCAATTGGAAAGGGAGTATATTACCAAAAACAGTAAGGAAGACTGGCAAACACAAAGTGAAACATCAGCCATAGAAAATATCCTGAACAGCCTGAAACAAAAAGCAACCGCAATAGACCCCACATTAAGCGCATCTGCTGAGGCTACACTCACTAAGATGAAACACCAACTTGAAGCGCTGGAGAAGAAAATGCTCCGCGCTGAAAAAAAGAAAATGGAAGTTGATCTGTTAAGAATAACACGGCTTAAAAATGCGCTCTTCCCCAACAACAGCCTCCAGGAACGCGTTGAAAATTTCTCTGAGTATTATCTGCAATATGGCCCCGCATTCTTTGATATAATTAAGGAAGGTATTAACCCTCTGGCATCACAATTTTTAGTTGTTCAGACAATGGAATCACTAAACCCGAAGGGTTGATATTATTATAGCGAATTCACTAAATCATGTGCAAAGCCCCAAAGGGTGACATAGCTTACATGTTAAGTTAATGGCATTTCCAATTGAACTACAAAAAACCGGCATTGGATAATTGCGGCTATAGGAATCATAATATCCCGGACCATTTCAACTAAAACCCTTTGCGGTCTTAAACACTCATTAGGAGAAACTGCACATTCTTTGTGAGAGTTTTTTTTGGGCATATTTCGATGTGCAATTAGTATTATTTTGTCATTTCTTCTACTGATGATCCTAAAATTTCCGGTTGAGATTTTGGCAAAATGAATGCTTTATATATCTGCTTTAAAATATTAATTATTAACCACAAAATAACAATCATCATTATGGATAATTTAAAAATGTATAGTTGCAATTCCTACAATAAATTAATTGACTAATGCCCGAATTTCCAAAATCGGCCATTATTAAACCTGATTATTATCATTTTATTTGTTAGGAACATTTTTGAAATTTGGTTGCCTTTTATACTTCAGATACCTTCAAAACAATTTTGGTTGATCCCGTCCGAAAAAAGTTCTTTCATTTATCATTTTTTAAAATCATAGGCAATGGGATACAAAATATTTGCATCAATGAATATTGCAATAATAGGGGTGAGTGAGGTAGCCGAAACCTTAGCAGCAGGTTTTGCATTTGCCGGCCATAATGTATATATGGCATGGAAAGACGGAGAAAATCCCGGGAGAAGCCGCGCATTGCAATCAATGGAAAATCTTACTGTTTGCAGCATAGAAGAAGCTGCAAACCTCTCTGACATGATTATTATTGCTACAGCGCCAAAGGATGTACGGGAGGTTGCTTACTGGCTGGGCGATGTAAGGCGTAAAGTAATTATTGACGCGACCTCTAATGTTTATACTCCCGATGATGAATTAGTGAAAACGGTAGGCGGGATACAGTCCATCACCGGGTCTGCACACATAATTAAAGTGTTCTGCACACAGGGATATGAACAATTACTTAAACCATTGTTCAGTAAAACCAGGGTTGATTTAATATTAGTTGGCGATAGTAAAAAAGCAAAGGCAATAACTGAAATTCTTACAATAGAATTAGGAATGAAATATTTCTATGATTTTGGCGGTAATGAGGCCATTCCTTTATTCAATGAAATGACTACATGCTGGCGGAATCTCAAATTAAAACGCGCGCCTGAAAAAGAACTTAATACGGTCAAGCATTAGGAACGCTGACGAAATAAGTTCCACAATTAATGCGAAGTTGTTTTGTCATCGTTCTTAATTATTATAATATTAATGCTATTCATTTGTTATTAACAGCCCCCCTATTAAAGGTTCTTTGGCTCAATCATTGCCCCGCCAACAAGGGCTTCCCCTTAATAGCTTTCCCCCAAAGTTCAGCGTAGAGCTATTTTTTGGCGTGCGGAGCATTTCGCCAAAAATCGCCTTTTTCTTTTGGTACTTTTCTTTTTGGCGAAGCAAAAAGAAAAGTACGAGACGAGGGACTGAGCAGTTTGATAGAGAGGCTATCAGTGTATGCAAGGATTTTAGGGTCTATATTGTAGAACTCTTGCACTTAATAGAACAAAATACGCTGGAGATACGCCTTGGAAAAGGATTCGCATAATTCTCAGCAGAACCTAATTAATTTTGACAGGAGTGCTTTTAGTTTTTTTCTTTGGTGCGTTCTTTTTAGGTTGTGTTTTTACAGTCTCCTTTTTAGCACGTTTTACTAACTCTTCTTTTACCATTTGCTGAACTTCGCCAAGCGAATAAGAATCTTTACGGACTTTACTGATTGAGGCTATTGCATTAATAGCTGATGCTAATGGAATAAATTCTATGTCCATAAAAGAATTAGTACCCTCGTGCCCGAAGAATGCCGCGGAGAGAGCAGGTATCCGGAGCAGGTAATATTCCTCACTGTCGCTGACTCCAATATTTTTATGTTGCAGTTCTTTAGCCAGCATTGTATCGCCCATGCCACTGATAGTATAATTGCTTGAATTGCCTTTTACTGTTAACAAAACACGGTTTACCCCTTTTATAGAAACCGGCACCTTCCATTCATTTTTTATAAGGATATAATTTTTATCCTCTGAAAGATCATAAGAATAAAAATCCTCGTTAAACTCTAAAAACCGGTAAGGTTTTTCTACCACGAGCAAGTCCTTATCGTCTTCCTGCCGGAATCCATAAGAGGTTGCCTCGCCCGGAGGTATTCTTGCAATGTAAATTCCAAGCTGCCCTTCTGCAGCCTTCATTACATGCATATCAGTAAGGCTCATAACTGAAATCTGAAAACTGCTCAATACTAAGAGCAATATGACCAGCATGGATCTATACATTGATTTGAAAATTTTAATGCAAAATAGCACTTTTCTTTTTGTATATGATTGCATAAAGTCTTAAAACTTGAAGTTGTATGTAATACTCGGTATGATTGGCAATATATACACTTCATAAACGGTAACCTTTATACCTGTTGCAGCAGTGCCTTCATTGTCCACATACAGAAAGTAAGGATTGTGCCGGTCATATACGTTATAGACCGAGAAAGTCCAGCTTCCTTCCCATTTACGGGGTTTTGTATGTTGGGGAGTATAAGTAGCGGACAAGTCAAGCCGGTGATAAGCTGGTAAGCGATAGGCGTTTATTACACTGAAATATTCTAAAAGTTGTGTTCCTACAAAGTAATAAGCGGTAGGCAATGTAATAGCGTTGCCTGATCCATAAACAAAAACTGAGGAAACAGTCCATTTTTTATTGAAGCGGTAGCTGCCTACAACAGAAATATCGTGCCTCCGATCATACTTATTGAAGAATGGTTCGCCACCATTAAGTTGCGGGAACTTTTCGTAGGTCCAGGATAATGTATATCCAACCCATCCTGTGAAATTTCCCTGTGTTTTATTTACAAAAAACTCCGCCCCGTATGCAGTCCCGTTTCCAAATACATAAGACAACTCAGGGTCTTGCAATGAGTTGGGTGTATATCCGTCTTTATACTGTATCTGGTTCTTCATGTCCTTATAATACACCTCTACTGATGTTTCCAGTTTATCATCTAAAAAATTGCGGAAGTAACCTGCTGAATATTGCCAGGCCATTTGTGGCTTTACGAGGAAGGTACTTGGCACCCAAACATCCGTTGGTAAAGTGGTGCCGTTGTTTGATACAAGGTGTATGTATTGGTATGTTTTCGAGATGCTTGTTTTTAATGATGAAGATCCATTCAGTTCAAACCGCATGTTAAACCGTGGCTCCCAGCCGCCATAACCTTTTACGATCTGGCTGGATTGGTATTTGGTGCTGTCCGTGATATTGCCGTTGCCATCGCGTTTATAAGCGGTATAAGGCCCCGTCTGCCCGAACCAGGAATACCGCAGCCCCATGTTTATTTTCCACCATTTAGTGGGTTCAAACTCATCAAGAAGGTAAGCGCCTGCCTCATGAGCGTATTTAATAAAAGCGTTATCGGGATTTAATATTATACTATCCACATGCCCGGAGATCTGGTTGGGAATAAACTTATGATGCGTAAAAGCAAAGCCTGCTTTAAAGTGATGATTGTAACTGGTATAATAATCAAAATCACTTTTGGCATTGTAATCCTGTATGCCGGATGAAAGTTTAATTCCAAAAGCGTTCTGGCTGAAGTTCGATGCAAAGTTATAGTCATTGTAAACAAGCGTGGTATTTGCAAAAAGCTTGTCGCTGAACTGGTGGTTCCATCTAAAAGTAGCGGTTTTGTTGCCCCATGGTATATCAGCTTTAAAGGTGCCTCTTGAGTTTTGGAAATTGAATTTATCTATCCCCATGTAGCCGCTCAGATATATGCGGTCTTTTTTTCCAAGCCTGTAATTTGCTTTAAGATTAGCGTCATAGAAGTAATAACCCGCATTCTTAAGTTTAGATGAAAATGGCCTTGCTAAAACATCAATATAAGTGCGGCGTCCTGAAACAATAAAAGAACCTTTATCCTTTTTTATTGGTCCCTGCAGGCTTAGCCTCGAAGCTATTAACCCTATACCGCCTTCCGCATGATATTCCTTCATGTTACCTTCCTTCATATATACATCCACCACTGATGACAGCCTTCCGCCATAGTTGGCCGCCGCCCCACCCTTTATAAGCGTCACATCTTTTATTGCGTCTGAATTGAAGATGGAGAAAAAACCGAACAAATGACCGGTATTATATACAACAGCATCGTCCAGCAAGACTAAATTCTGATCCGGGCCACCGCCTCTTACATAAAACCCGGAATTCCCCTCACCTGCCGATTGCACCCCCGGCAAAAGCTGCAGCGTTTTAAGAATGTCCACTTCCCCGAAAAGAACAGGCAAAGCTTTTATACGCTCCATGGAAAGGGTTACCGTGCCCATTTCTGTATTCTTGACATTCTCATCCTTGCGTGCAGAGGTTACTTTTACTTCTTTCATCAGCGTAGCACTATGCAGTTCTGCATTGAACGACTGGCTGGTAGAGAGGTCTATTGTTTGTATGAGCGGCGTATAACCCACGTAAGAAAATATTACCGTATATTTTCCAGGTGGCACGGAAACAGAATAAAATCCATAATTATTACTTAATCCGCCCTGGTCAGCCTCCTTGATATATAAAGTGCCGGCAATCAGCGATTCTCCGGTTTCCGCATCACGCATATACCCGCTAAGAGACGTCTTTTGGGCAAACAGGGAAACAGGGATAAGCAGCACAAACAATAAAACAAAAATTCTGGCTATGCTAACCCTAAGGAAATTGGTCATTGTTTGATTTTTACTATTGACTATCTACTAAAGACTATCTACTTTTTGAATTTTGAATTTTGAATTTCTACAAACTATCTGTCACCTCCCCGCACTCCAGCATCTTCTTCCCGAAATATGGATTAAATATCTCCGCATTATCGCTGAGCCAGAAAGCCCCTTTCTCATTAAATGCCATCGGGCAGAATTGATGATAAACATGGGCGTTCTTCAATTCCACAGTTTTAAGCAGTGCATACATATTCCTTGAAATAAATTCAAAAGCAATACGTTGCTTTTCACAGGTCTCGTCTTTTATGGTGTTTATTAGTTTACTCTGAGAAAGGATGGTATCCACAAATGGTTTCAATACAGTTCCGTTTGAAGAATCTGTTTTCAAAAATGTCGTCATGCTATCCGCTATCATGGCCAGTTGGGTAGCCGCGCTGTCCGTCCTTAGTGCTTTTGTGGCTACAAGGGCGTTTTTAAGGCCATAATACCTGCTTACGACTCCCATAAGTATCTGGGTTCCTGCTTCGTTCAGTTTGCTGTGTACAGGTTCCTTCCTGGCTGCAACCTGTGTTTTGTCGCCATCACCCTTGCTTGCATCTCCGGTGTTATTGCAACTAATGAGACCAAATAAACAACCGATAAAAACTATATAAATATTGCGCATAAATAAAAAATTTCTCTGCAAAAGTAAAGGAATGAAACGGGAAATAAGATTTACGTCCATTACTTTCAAAATTTACTTTGGCATTTTATCAGTTGACCTTAAAGAAAATTAATGTGGCATATATTTTGATACTATTTGGCATTATGAAGATTATTCTGTTTACACTTTTCATTTTCACGGGATTTCTATTGGGATCGTGCAAAACAATTTGCGATCCTGCGGTAGTTACATTGCACTTTGATGGCTTTGACTCTGTTTCGAAATCTTTTATTAGGTATAGGCGTTTAGGTCGCAATAATGTAGCTTTGCCTTATGGAGAGGCGAATTACCTTTGCAGGTGTGAATTCAATTATGTTCCACCAACGGTTTAAAACAAACGACGATTGCCTGGAATATTTATCCGGCGTTAAATGGGAGAATGGATTTAGCTGTAAGAGATTGGAAAGTATTGGTTGAGCAATCAGAACTGAATACCGGGGAAATTGAAGTCTTTTTCATAAAATACAATGTATTTTGTTCAGCATGCAAAGTTTTTAAAAATCTGTGTCTGTGACAATGATCTTCATTGAATTGAGGCTGATATTCATCAGCGCTCGAAGCGCATCAGGAACAAAAAATAAAACCCGTTCTCTGAACGTTTTCATCTTGATTATTTCTTGTTCTTTCCAGATAGCGAATTTACAGTTGGCAGTTGCGCAATTCTAGATTGATTTTTTTATTTTTTGGTTTTTTGCGCAGTTTTATATTGAAATTCAATTAGTTAGTGAAATTTGGTGCTCAAATTCTTGCGCTTTCCTTGCTCACCAATGCGCTTTTTTTGCTCATGAATTTTTATTTTTTTATATTATAAATTTATTGACGCTAACGAACATTTACAAAATTAATATCTGGGACTAACTGAAACCTCTGTCCTGCAAGAGATTAACCACCCCAGCTGTATTCGGCATTCGCCTCATCCAGCATCCCGCTCCTTGGATTGCTTCATTCTTCGCAATGACGGAGGGGAATGTGTTACGTACCTCACAAAGTTTCCTGTCATTTTCAAAGAGCTCCGGTAGCTATCGCAAATTGTTTACTTAACGTCAGTTCTACCGTTTATTGTTTGAAATTCAACCTATAAAGAAGGAAAAATCCCGATAGGGATGACATTATTATAGAAAATTAAAATCAAAAATTGCAAAACCCCGAAAGGGTGACATAAAACACAGGCTATCGAGAGTTACAACAAATTAATTTTCAGCAATTAGGCCTCTAAACTCACGTTACTGCCAATGACATGTATTGTAAACGATTAATTTTCAGTTACTTAAATTCATATCTTTTTTTAGCTATGCCCTCATTATCTGTCCTGCTCGAGTGTTCATTTCTTTTTCTTGCTCCCGCCGAAAAAGCGGGACAGGCGCCAGAAACGAACCAAAGAAAAGGGCACTTTTGCCGAAATGCTCCGCATGGCAAAAGATAGCCTAACGCTGAAATG
>CAISOH010000197.1 GCA_903887005.1 uncultured Bacteroidota bacterium
GGATCAAAAATATATGGCGAGGAATGAAACAATTACATGCAATGATGACCGCCTTTGAGATACACCAGCTAAACTTATCCACATTTTAGTTTTGGGTAATGCTAAGCAGTAAAAAGGGGCAGGTAAGAAGAGATATTGCTGATTTGATAATGACCGAAGTAGCCGCAGGCAGGCTAGAAGCTCTGATAGCTCGCGCCCCTGACTTCTATGGCCCGGATATTAATAACAGTGTGCTTCTGGAACTCGTTTATAAAAACATACTGAAAGGTAAACGACCTAATTGGTTTATTGACGCAAGTAAAAAGCACTCCTTCATTTATACACCTGACGCTGCAAAAGCTACTGCGATTTTGGGCAATACACCTGACGCGTACAATCAGGTGTGGCACCTACCTACAGATGCCGCCACGCTAACAGGCGAAGAACTCATAGCGTTGTTCAACAAGGAAATGAACACAAACAAAAAGCTCATGACCCTGTCACTGTTTATGCTGAAACTACTTGGCTTTTTCATGCCCCTGATGCGCGAAATGCCCGAGATGATGTACCAATACGACCGTGACTATTTTTTCGACTCATCCAAATTTACCCAACGCTTCAACTTCATACCCACCACCTACCAGCAAGGCATTAAACAGGTAGCGTCTTAGTGCGAACAACTACGAATGATAACGGACTTATACGAACATAAACTTAAACAAAGAGTGATGTCGATATGTTCTCGCTTTGTTGGGCAAAATGCCCAACATTCTTAAGTGGCTGTTTAATGTTATGTAGAGATAACTTCTACTCTATGAAGTACAAGTTGCCTCCATTTAAGCATTGCTTTAATTCTCAACTTCTAAAAGATAAATTCAAATCACATTTACATTTTCAGAAACTTGTGAAAAGGGAATGTTCACTGGAAAGATTATGGCATGAATGGCAATTCTTTCGGATTCACAATGGCAAGAGATTGCAAGTAACGTCAAATATCCCGGTAAAATCTTAGAATCTGTTCCATGATTTATCGTTAGTATTTGTTTACGTTTCCTTTTAAATTTCTACATGGAGTGACAGAGCAAGAGTTGTATGCTACTGCTCCATGTTCCACCTGTTGTGCCATTACTCAAAGTCGTTGTTAATCCGGTACAAACATTTGTTGTACCGGTTATGGCTAGTGGTAACACCCTTTATCACTATGTTATCTTCCTTAAACATGCAACCTACTGACAAGCTCCGATACCAACCTCTGGAAAGAAAATCGTCTAATACGTCATTCTTAAAAGTGTCTGAAAATTTGAAATCTTCCTCCATAAATATTGTTATTGCAAATCAATTTTATATACGACAAAATATTGACTTAAGATTAATTGGATTTCAAGATATGGCTCTGCGATCCGATTTTCGGAAAGGATTAAAAAAGAATAAGAATACTATACTATGTAAATAATTGCACTGATTATGGTTCAATGCTTTTTATTATCTGTGGTTTTCAATTGCAAGTATGCAATGCTGTTATTCAAACTCACCAGTTCAAATTCAAATAATTTCTTTCGCCAGTCATTTTCATCAGTATCTTTTAATTCCCAGTATTTTCTTCTTAGCTTATCTTTTAAATCTTTCAATACGGTAGCTTGATTCATGTTTATGTGTTTTTAAAAAAGAACTTCCCCTGCAAGGGAAGTTCTTTTTATGGTTCATATTAATTTGCATTCACGTCCCACCAGAGAGATTTGGTATCAGGATTATCAATTCGGTATTGAGCCAGGACTTTTAACGCCTGCTCTTTATCACATTCCAGTATAGAAATATGCCCATTCCAACCAGTAGAATCCTTAATGAATTTGGCACTCTGGATTTCATTTTCCCGAAGCACTGATTTCAACCAATTGCGAAAGTAATGGTAACTTGTACCAACCAATTTTACCCGTTTAACATTAGTGCTGGTGGTAGTGTCGCTTTTCTTTTTTGAAGATTTCTTAGGTTCTACTTCTGCAACCTCAGCAACTTCTTCAATAACTGGCTCATTACCTTCAACCACTAGTTCATGGTTCTCTGTGTTCTCACCAATTACTTCCGGTTCTTCTACAACTGTTTCAGTGGCATCATTATTCTCTGCAACCTGCTCAACCATTGTTTCAATGTTTTCAGCAATTACTTCCGGTTCTTCTACAACGATTTCAGCGGCAGGCTCATTACTCTCTGCAACCGGCTCAGCCAAGGTTTCAAGGTAATCTGCATTTGCCGGAATAAAATGTTCATCAGAAATGATT
This sequence comes from uncultured Bacteroidota bacterium, assembly GCA_903887005.1. GTDB lineage: Bacteria > Bacteroidota > Bacteroidia > Chitinophagales > Chitinophagaceae > Nemorincola. Next base: position 2,256 of record CAISOH010000197.1, read on the forward strand.
TCTGTGTTTTCGGTTACTTCCGAAATTACCAATTCCACTGGCTGTGAATTTTCATCAGGATTCACCTCCAAATTTTCACTTACTGAAATAGTGGAAGCATCCACTAAATTATCACTTGGCTTAGTGATTTGATTCTTACCTGTTTTTTTCTTTGACATAATTTATCGTTTTTGTTTCGGCTAAGTTGAACCTATAGACCGGATAAACCCCAACGATCATAGCTATAGCAATTATTATTTGACCTATAGTTAAGCAAATCAAAGATGGCATTCATATTAGGCAATTCATTGCCCCTCATTAAGGGCTTTTATGCGCATTGCTATTGTGTTTTTTCTTTTAATAGTATGCGATGCCATGAAATCTGAAACGGTTCTTTCTGTGTATAATATAGTGTTTTGAATTTTGACGAATTCAATGATCCTCGCATCTCGCCAGTTATTTATAGTTTTAGTAGAAACTCTGAGCTTAACAGCAAGCTCTTTGGTGTCGTATACTTTTCCAAGTCCTTTTATTTCATTAGACTTGAGTGATTCAGCGATGAGATTTATCTTTTCCTCTAAGGAAAGGATGTCGTTTTTCGTTATGATGTCTATAGTCATAATATTTTTCTTGTTAGAGCAATGTATAACCATAGCTATTCACTTTTGATATTTAATTGGAGAGTTATTGAAAGAGGATTGATGCTATGTTTTAGCCCTGTGGGTAAGGCAATCTTTCGTTATTGTTGCAGGCAATAAGGCACAGAGAGATTAAAAAAAACGCTGGCATAATTTGCCAACGTTCAATTTTTTTTAACCACTCTTTTAGTCTATTGAACCAGCTATATAACCTACCTAAAATTCTATATCGGTAATATCATTTCCTATCTTATTGCTTACACTTATTTTATTCAGTGGTTTAAAATCTTTGTTGTTTACATAATTTTCAAGAACGCCTAATGTACTATGTCCTAACTGTTCTTGCATTCTATAAGTATTGGTGTCGTTGTAAATCATTAGTTGTGTGTAGGTATGTCTGGCGGTATGCGTACCTACTCTATCAATTCGTAATAAGGTTGTTAAATCGTCTAATCTGTGTTGATACGCTTTGTGCCCAACTAAATAAAAGCGTTTTAGTTCGGGTGTTATTGCGATTAGTTGTTTAAATTCTTTGTCTTTTACAGGTAGGCTAATAAAATCGGCATTATTTAAAATGGGAAATACAAAAGTGTTACCCTTTTCAATTTTATGAATAGCTAACCTAATGGCTGTTTCTTCAATTACCTGTTTAATCAAATTCTGTTTCACTTTAACCATTACATCTATCAAATCTTTTACTTCTCTTTCGTTGTCTTTTTTAAATGAATAACCACTGTATTCCGAATAGTGTTTTATTTCTTTTGGGTTTACTGTCTTTACACATAAATTATCTATTCTTTCTTGTATCTGGGCTAATGTAAAACTTTTATCCATACCGTAGAAGTAACCGTTAATAATTCCACCAAAAAGAATTTCATTAAATCTGTCTTCCCTACCAATTGATTTCATTAGTATTTTACAAAGCATATAATTCAAATCAGTTTTCATTGGTTTGTACGTTTTGAACATTACATAGTTTAATTGAGGGTCATAAATTTTACCAGTCGGGACAAGTGGTAACCCTTCACGTACATTGAAAGTTGAAATGATAGTGTCCCACCTTAATAATAGCAAATCAGATACCCGCATCCCTTGGGCGTAGATTTGAAACAGAAACATATATCTTGTTATGTCTAAAATCGGGTTTGTAATAACTACTGTTTTAAATTTATTTAGTTCATCTAACGTTAGTACGCGCCTATCAATATCTGAATGTTTTTCATAGTCAATAGTTTTAAACGGATTAAATGGTAGTGCGTAAGGGTCTTTCTTTAATTTTCTATTGATAATAGAATTAATGATTTTAAGATAGTGCGTAACTGAATTACTTGAAAGAGTGTTAGGGTCTTTTGCTGTTTTAAAATAATGCTGTAATTGTTCTACAAAATCAGGTGTGATTTCGCTAAACATTAAATCTTTTTTCTTTAATGTTGCAAGGTACTTTTCTAATTTAATTTTTACTGTTTCGTGTTTTGTCTTGGAGCCTTGGTTAGTGGTTAATTCCAATTGTCTATCCCAGAATTTCAAAAATGAATTATCATCTTTTGAAGTTTGTGTAACAATCACACCTTGTGTTTCTTCTACTTCTTCAAACGCTTTTTTAATTTGAGTGTTTAAATTTTTATAAGTTGGTCCCATACCAGACATAAATCGTTGGTCAACTTCATTCCAATTATTTTTAAACTGGCTATAATTTACCTTAATACCCAGTGCTTTTTTCTTTCTGTTTTGCCTACCTTTGCTCTGTAAAAACAAATAACAATCAGTATCAGTTGCTTTGTTCTTTTGGCAAACTATATAGTTTTGGTTATTCATAATGTATTTTGAGATTTTTATGAATTACAAAACTACAACATTTGGGGGACATTTGGGGGATATTTTAGATGAAATTACATTTTGGGGGAGCAAGAAAAAATATAACTGATTTATTATCAACATTTTACAAGGTCCCGTAGTTCAATGGATAGAATAGAAGTATCTTAAAAGACTGTGATAAACACCCTGATAATCAACGTTTTACAACGTTAAAAAAGACGGGTGGTACACAAGTGGGACACATTTTAGACTGAATAACGTGCTTGTTTCACTAAGTTACGACTATTCAAATTGTTTTTGAAAAGTAATTTTTAAGTTCTTTTTTTGCGTTTCTCCGAAACAAACGATTACCTAAGGTCCCGTAGTTCAATGGATAGAACGGAAGTTTCCTAAACTTTAAATATAGGTTCGATTCCTATCGGGACCACACTTCCAGAGTAAAAGGCAATCAGCAATGGTTGCTTTTTTTATTTGGTTTTTCTGTTTTTATAGATGTTACTAATTCGCCAAAATCTATACGATGGTTTGTCCTTTTCAAATACTACGTGAAAAGCGAATGGTTCAAAAATCTGTTCTATCTCAAACCCTTCCCATTTTCTTATTTCATCTTCCAATTGCTTCAAATCTTCAAATTTTTCGGGCCATAAAACAGGAACTATTTTAAAATTAATATCGTTCATATTTTGGGTCTTGTCCTCTTTTTTTTCAAGTAATTTATCACGCAATTTTGCAACGTCAGAATTACCTTCCGTGATGTGCCGATTATATACTTCAACATAATACTTTTCACCAGTTTTAATTTCTTCAAAACAAAAGTCTGCAAACTTCCTATCACCAATCCGTTCTTCAACACCGATTAACTTAAACATACCAGTAGAAAGTATTGCGTCTAAAACTAACAATTCACCGATGTGGTCAATATAGTTAGGCATAGGTGTTTGTAATATCTTATCAATCGTTTTACCTAACCTATGTCTATATTCCTGTGATATTTTTTTGATTAATTCACCAAATACTATATTAAAGTATTCAAGCATTGACAAAGACAATAAGTCCCCCGTTTCCGCTAAATGCAAAACATCAAAGAAATTATAGTGCAATTGATTTACTATTATAATTTCCTCCCCCATTTCTTTTTTTGCTTTTCTTTCTTGATATACACTATCAATTAGAACTTCAATATCTTTCCATCTTGGTTCACTTTTCTTCAATAAAAAAATATTGGGTATATGCTTTTGCATAGCCTCTTTTACAAGATTGGTTGCCATTTGATAATAATTTTATTAGACCAAAACTATAAATTTACGTAATATGCAAATATCACCAACGGAAAGAATGAAAGAACTGGGTGTTAAACCATTTAATCAACAACAACCAGTTTATAAATACAGAAAATTACAATCAGCAATAGATGTAATAGTTAAAAATGAAGTCTATTTTGCTACTGCAAAAGAATTAGAACCTTGGGATAGGTTAGAGTTGCACCCGTCTATACTTGATTTGACATTTACCAAAGAAGAAAAGCAAAAACATCTAAAAAATTTGGGGTTTCCTGATTGTACTGATGAAGTTTACAGGGACACAATTTTACCATTAAGCATCGAATTTTTTAAAACCCAAATAGGTATATTTTCAACAGGTAAATCACCTTTGATTAATCCACTATGGGAAAAATATGGTGATGTACATAAAGGCGTTTGTTTAGGTTTTGTAATACCTGCAAATACTTTTGGTACTCACTTATCATTTAGTGTGAATTATACAAATACACCACAAAAAGTTAAGCTGATTGATGCAGAAGAAGGTGATGTTTCAAATGACGTGTTCTATTGGATGTGTACCAAACAACAAAGTTATGTGAATGAAGAAGAAGTAAGGCTAATTGATAACAATGGTTTTGGAGTTAGAAATTTTCTAAAAGAAATGTTGTTTGAAGTGATTATGGGTATAGAAACATCAGATGATGATTTAAATTTAATCTCAAAATTGTTAGATGATAATGGTTATTCTCATACCAGCATAAGCAAAATAAAAGTTGATAGTCAAAACTTCTGCTTACAAAAGGAGTATTTAAAAAAACCCGCTACCAGATGAAAATCCTCTGGAAACTTATATCATTACGGAAGACTTATCAGAGTATGGCGATGATGCTATAATTTATGTTGTAAGTAGTTAATCTTATTCTCGGTCATACCTGTTGTCCGTGCTGCTGCTGTAACTTCACCCCAGCTTATAAAATAATTTTCAAAATACTCAATTGGGTAGGCACTCAAAATAGTTGCCTCTTTTTTTGTAGGAATATGACCAATTTCATTGGCAATTCGTTTTATTTCTAACTGTAATACCTTTTTAGAAACTTCATACTTCTGTTTAATTAAACGATTGACAGGACTGTTTTTCGCCTTCTCACTTGAATTACTATCAATTTTTCTAAACGGGTCTATTCCATTACTTAACTCCAAATGTCTTTTAGAAGCAATGTCATGGTAGTATTCGGATAATTCAATTCCAATAAATTTCCGATTTAATTGTTGAGCGCATAATGTTGAAGTTCCAACACCGTTAAATGGGTCAAGGATAAATTCATTTTCGTATGTAAATAATGAAATTAGCCTGTTCATAAAAGACGGTGGTAGTTGGCAAGGATGGTCGGCCCGCCGGCTGTTGTGTTTTAGTCTATGTATATCATACCAAACATTAGAAACTACTTGAGTATCCTTTATATTTTGGCTTCTTCTGTTTTTAATACATGCTGGTCTTGAACAAAAATCTTCTTTAAAAGTAGTGAGAGATTTCATTTCCAAAGAAGACTTATCATTCAAATTTAAACCGGGTAATTTTCTTGGTTTCCCTTTTGTGAAACATAAAATAGAGTAATGAGAAGGCATAATCATTCTTACAGGCATACTTAAACCCTCCCATACAATCCAATCTTGGTAATCCAGTATGGTTATCAAATACTTAAAATGCCTAACACACCATTGGGGTATGTTTAAGATAGCAATTGTTCTTCCCGGTTTTAGTATTCTTGATAGTTCATATAACCAACTATCACACCATTCAAAGTATTTTAGAATATCTATACCGTCATTCCAATTTTCGTAATTTTTATTCAGGTTATATGGTGGGTCAGCAAAACCAAAATCAATACTATTATCTGGAATTTTCCTTAATTCAGTTAAACAATCGCCATGTAATAAAAGCGACTTATCTGGTAGTTCATTTTCCTTTTTATTATACTTTTTAAAATTACTCTTTATAGTATTGGCTACATTAATTCTTTCGTCATAAACGGTGATGGAATTATATGGTTCAACTCCAAACAAATCTTTTAATCGTTGAGTTATCGTTGAAACATCGCCATCATAATCAAATTTAATATCCCTCCAAACATCCGAAATTATTGTTCCAAATTGATGGTAAAGATGCTTTTTGCCACCATAATCTTTTGTTGTTTTATCACAGGTTGGGCAATATGAATAACCAATTCTTGTTTTTGTATGCCTTAATCCGTCTTTATACTTTGTCAAAACTAATAATGCCGCATGTTCCTGCTGGATATAATTTTCGTTTTCAATTGGTTTATTTAAACTGATTGCTATCCATAGTTTGAGATGAACTGTATCCAGCTGTGGGAGCAAATCTCGCGTTTTGTGAATACATAAGAGATAAAATTTTTTTGTTGTTCGGGATGCCATGCGATACATCTGACAACCGCAAGAAATCATTAAACCTAAATGGCACATTTCTTAAAACAGGAATAACAAAC
>CAISOH010000198.1 GCA_903887005.1 uncultured Bacteroidota bacterium
TAAATATTATATGACAACATTTGGCAAGGAAATAATCAACTGTTCGCAAAAAGTCATAAACATGGTTATGGTTCCAGACTTAGCTAAAGCAGCTTAAATATTCTGCCAAAAAGTGCAAAGATTTTACTTTTAAGGTACTAAAACACCATTTATGAGACCTCATGTATTCTTTTCCTTTTTATTCTTCTTGTTTTCCTTTATTACCATAAACATGGGTTATGCACAGTCGCTCAATTCAGGAGACAATGAAATTTATATCAGTCAGGGTATAGTAAGTACTAATGAACTCGCAGGGTTTGGAGAGGGCGCAATTTCTACCTATATGTCTTTTCCGAACAGCATTACTGGTGCTGTATTTCTGACTTATAGAAAGCATCTTACAAAAACCTTTTCATTAGGAGTTACAGCAGGTCTTGACAATCAGCAAGGGGATTTGTCCTACGGAGATGAACATCATGGCAGTTTTGGAGGGTATTCTGGCACCTCTGGTTCCTATAACAGACGGGATTACACATTCGCTGCTGAAGTTCAATGTGCTTATATGAAAATGAAAGGATTCGCCATGTATGGTTGCTTAGGTGCTGGATATACGATCTCAAGAACTAAATACACTTTTTTCAACGGCATTTATGACCCCCAATATTTTTACGGAGACAAAAACAGCCTGGTCCCGTCAAATCCATATACAGCAGATTTTAGTCATTTCAATGCAGACATAATGCCACTTGGACTTAGGTTTGGGAACGACTTAGCATTCTTCTTAGAATTTGGATTTGGTTATAAAGGACTGATTCGGGGAGGATTGTCATTGAGATTTTGAAATTGACTACTCCTTTGTTTAGCAAATAAGGAATAATCAATTTCACACCCAAGCCCCTTTGCGGACTTAAACTAATATGAAGGTAAATTAAAAAAAACTTTGCGGCTTCGCGCCTTTGCGAGAAATCTTTTTTTACCGTTCACAACATAAATATTCTGATTATGCTTCTTTCTTTGGAGGCAGGCTGAAGGCAACTGCTTCATGTTCAAAGCCACCTTTGTGAGAGCCATCACAAAAGGGTTTGTTCTTCGAAAGGCCGCAACGGCAAAGAGAAACTATCGTTCTTCCCCCGAGGTCATATACATTGCCGTTTTTATCCACAATCTCAAAATCTCCTTCTATTTTACTGGAGCCATTGCTGTTTACTGTAATTTTAGTTGTAGCCATTTTAGTTTTTTTAATTATTTTGCTAAAATACGGCCTTTAATGAAACAGCGCTTTATGTGGCAATAGTAAATTGGTATGGTTCAACTTTCAGGGGCAAACCCTCTCGGTTGCCCGGAATTTAACAACAATATACGATAGATGAGATTAAGGATACTAATAGCGGTTTTTTTGAGTCTTTATTTTCCAGGTTACGCTTTTTGCCAGGAGACTAGTATCACTGTCCCGGCAAGGATATTGATACTATTAGACGGATCCGGGAGCATGAAGCAGCTCTTACCGGATAGCACAGAAAAATTCAAGACTGCAACTGATATGATTTTACGTATCATGGATAGCGTTTATTCTATGAATAGCGATGTTGAATTTTCGCTGCGGGTATTCGGGCACCAGCATTTTGTGAGTGAGAATAATTGCGTTGACACCAAAAATGAAGTGCCGTTTGCCAAAAACAACAGGGCTATTATGGCCGCCCGCCTGAAAGAAATAATTCCATCAGGCGTCTCTCCTATTGCTTTTGCCCTGGAAGAAGCCGCATTGCATGAAATTACAGATGAAGAGCATGTGGCCTATAGCATCATAATGATTACAGACGGCGTGGAAAGTTGCGGAGGAAATATTTGTTCCATTATGACCGGGCTCATTAAAAAAAAGATATTCTTCAAACCTTATGTTGTGGGATTGGAGACAAACGTTTCTATGAAAAAAGATTTTGCATGTATGGGTGAATACCTGAAAGTTACCACATCAAAAGATAAGACAAACACGACAAACACAATTATAAATGCCATAAAACCGACATTAAATATCCCGAAATTAGCTTACCTGAAAATACTGCCTGAAGACATAATCGGAAAAATACCCGATGCCGATAAAATAGCAATGGCAAGGTTTCTCAGGGCTTCAAAGAATTGTAAACTATTCGAAATGCAGAATAATGCCAATGCCGCCAGGGGCCGCCGGGATAGTTTATCAATTAAAAATGCAAAAAAAGATCCCAATGCTGTTGTGCTCCAAAATGGGGATACTTACAATGGTCAATACGACAGGATTGGCGCTAAGGTAAACAGGGCTGTATATACATGGGCTAATGGCGAAAAATATTATGGGGAATTTAAGGATGACAAAAGAACGGGAACAGGTATGTACTATTGGCCAAATGGAGACAGGTTTGAGGGCGAATGGAAAGATGATGAGCCTGTAAACGGTGCTCTGTGGGTGGTTCTGCATGGCAAAAATCACAAACCGGATACTTTGTATTATGAAGGTAAATTTTCAGATGGGAAAATGAATGGGTACGGACTTGCGAAAACCCCGGTGTATAAGTATGCAGGAGAATGGAAGGAGAATAAAAAATGGGGACATGGTAAACGCATTTTCACAGATGGAAGAAGTTATGATGGCGAGTGGCAGGATGATAAAATGTGGGGGCATGGAATATATATATTGTCCAACAAAGACCGGTATGAAGGTGAATGGAAAGATGAAATGAAAAATGGGAAAGCTGACATTGTTTTGGCGAACGGGAACAGATATACCGGCAATTACGTGGATGATAAAGTGAATGGGGATGTAGTTTACATTTACGCCAACGGTGACAAATACGAAGGCGGTTATAAAAATGATCTGATGAATGGGCAGGGCGTATATACATGGGCGAATGGCGACACTTATATTGGAAACTGGGTAGATAATTTTAAAAACGGCCATGGAGTATTTACCTCAAAAGCAGGAGAAATTTATGACGGGAATTGGGTGGATGATAAACAGAATGGATTGGGAAAATGTACCTGGCCCAGCGGCAACTATTATGAAGGAAACTGGAAAGACAATTTAAGGGACGGTCAAGGCACTTGTACCTGGAAAGACGGAGGCAAGTACACCGGCACCTGGAAATACGGAAAAATGAATGGATTTGGTATCTATAACAAAGATGGTAAAAAGTATGAAGGAAACTGGAAGGATGATGTGTTCAAAGGGAAATGAATGCAAGTGAGGTAATTTAGTATGATTTTGCAACAAAATTGCTTCAATCTTTTTCCTTTACATTATCTTTATTTCTTCGCAATAAGTTACATTATATAAACTTGGAGAAATATGATTTTAGAGCGAGTAAAATCCATTTGGATTATGAGTTTGAAAGTGTTGGGCCAAAGGGTAACGTTAAAAAAGTAGTACGATTCACCAAAATAGATGAAGGATTCTTTAATCTTGGTTTTGGCGACCGTGATGTGATAACAGGGAAAATAAACGACATAGTTACTACCAACAACGGAGACGCAAAAAAAATATTAGCAACCATTGCTATGATTGTGGTTGATTTTACAAAAACGTATCCTCACTCCTTAATTTCATTGCAAGGCACAACTGCGTCAAGAACCAGGTTGTATCAAATGAATATTTGCAAATATTATAATGAAATAATTTAACTATTTGGAATTGTGGGATTGTACAATGAAGAATGGGAATATTTTAAAAGAAATAGAAATTATGATGCTTTTGCAATACAACTGAAGTGATTATCTATTCTATTGTTAAAAAGGTTTCTTTTATGCTATTTGCAATATTTTTTCCTTATCTTTGTTATGACAATTGACGCATTCTGCAATGGGAATAATTAGAACGAAAAATTCTGCCAGGGCTTCAAAAACTAATACAAAAGTTAGCGATGAGGTTGGTGACTATGGGAATGACCCCTATTTTGTAAAAAAAGCTGAGGATATGAAGGCTTTGATCAAAAGAGTAGGGTCGCCAAAACAGTTTGTAGAGCGTCATGGAAAAGCGAATGGGGCATCCGTGTAAACTTGACATAAATATACAAATAGAAACGGGCTGCAAATCGCAGCCTTTTTAATTATTTTTATGGAGCTAATTCTATTTTAGGGAAGCATTGTTATGGATAATTGTAATCTTTATTATTATAGACTTCATTTTCTGGTGTAATAAAAAAGGAAGAATGTCCTATAGTAATCTCAAAAAGGATCCGTAATGCATGGTAAATCCATTTTATCCGGCATTGTATAAAATAGTAATTTTTTCAGTCCCTACCTTTGCGACCTTGATAATAAAATTTGCTAATTTTAAATTATTTACTTTGCGGCTTCGCGCCTTTGCGGGAAACTTTTTATTCAACAATTTATTATAAATACAACTTGCCTTCGACAGTCTTTTTCATAACGCCCCCGTTTACGCAGCTAAACACCCCTTACCCGGCAACAGCTTATCTGAAAGGCTTTTTAAACACCAGAAGCATCACTTCTTTCCAGGCAGATTTAGGTATAGAGGTTACTTTGGCTTTGTTTTCAAAGCCAGGGTTATTGCAATTGTTTGATGAAATAAATAATGGAGCTAAAGAAATATCAGACAATGCCCTCAGAATAATTGCTTTACAGGATGATTATGTAAATACTATTGATGCGGTCATCTCGTTTTTGCAGGGCAAAAACCCTACACTGGCGCATTTGATTTGCAAAAGAAATTTCTTGCCGGAAGCTTCCCGCTTTGTACAAACAGATGATCTGGCGTGGGCTTTTGGAAACATGGGCGTACAGGATAAAGCAAAGCATCTCGCTACCATGTATCTCGAAGACCTTTCAGATCTGATAACAGAATGTTTGGATCCCCATTTTGGTTTTAGCCGTTATGCCGAGCGCCTGGGCCGCAGTGCCAATATCTTTGACGAACTATATAACGCTTTGCAAAAAGAGTACACCTTTATTGATAAGATTCTGATAAATATCCTGGAAGACAGGATGGCAAAAGTCCAGCCGGCATTAGTAGCTGTCTCGGTACCTTTCCCCGGAAATCTATACGCATCTTTTCGTTGTGCCCAATGGATAAGAAAAAATTATCCTGCAGCAAAAGTGGCCATGGGCGGCGGTTTTCCTAATACGGAATTGCGATCGTTATCTGATGCACGGGTGTTTGAATTTTTTGATTTCATTACATTGGATGACGGGGAAGCACCCATTGAAAATCTGGTGCAATATATACAGGGACAGCGGCTATTTGAAGACCTGAAACGCACCTTTGCATTGGTAAACGGAAAGGTCGCTTACATCAATAATAGTTCCTGCACCGATTACAAACAGGGACAGGTTGGCACTCCGGATTACAGTGATTTTTTGCTGGACAAATATATATCCGCAATAGAAGTAGTGAACCCCATGCACAGCCTCTGGAGCGATGGCCGGTGGAACAAACTAACTATGGCCCACGGCTGCTACTGGGGTAAGTGTACTTTTTGCGATGTCTCGCTCGACTATATAAAACTATACGAGCCTGTTGCCGCTCAATTGATCTGTAACCGCATAGAAGAAATAGTAGCGCAAACCGGGCAAACAGGCTTTCATTTTGTGGACGAAGCTGCGCCACCTGCATTAATGCGGGAAATGGCACTGGAAATTATTCGCAGAAAGATGGTCATCTCCTGGTGGACAAACATCCGGTTTGAAAAAAGTTTTACCCGCGATTTGTGTCTGCTCCTGAAAGCATCCGGGTGTATTGCCGTTTCGGGAGGTCTTGAGGTAGCCTCTGACCGCTTGCTGGAACTGATTCAAAAGGGAATTACTGTAGCGCAGGTTGCTAAAGTTAACAAACACTTTACTGAAGCAGGTATTATGGTACATGCGTACCTCATGTATGGTTTCCCCACACAAACAGCGCAGGAAACTATTGACTCTCTGGAAATGGTGCGGCAAATGTTCCAGGCAAGTATTTTGCAATCAGCTTTCTGGCACCTGTTCGCCATGACTGCTCATAGCCCCGTAGGCCTCAACCCTGAAAAATTTGGCGTAAGAAAAGAAACAGAAGCAAAGGGCACTTTTGCCAACAACGACATTATACATCTCGACCCTACAGGCGCAGACCATGATACCTTTACAGCAGGCCTGAAAAAATCCCTCCTGAATTATATGCATGGTGCCTGTTTCGATTTTCCTTTGCAAAAATGGTTTGAAGAAAAAGTTCCTAAAACAAAAATTGCACCAGACTACATTACTGTCATTTTAAACGAAGATGAATATACGACTGTAAAACCAACTGCTAAAATAATATGGCTTGGCAAGAAACCCGTAGTCGAGACTGTCATTAAATCCAAAAAAGGCAATCAATGGGAAATAGCTTCCCTGACCTTCCAAAGCCGGCTGGAAACCACGAATATTAAAGTTGATAAAGCACAAGGTATCTGGCTGGCAGAAATGCTGCAACTGTTATCAGTTTACAATATTAAAACCTACACGCATCAGGAAGTAAAGGAAAGTTATGAAGCTGCCGGATTGGAAGACTTCGAGCTTTTCTGGGATAACAAGCCGGTAAGCTCATTATACAAATTTGGGTTACTGACTCTATAGTTTTAAAAACGTCAAAATACAAAAGTGAAAACCCGAAGAGGTGCTGTTCTAAGATAAAAAAAAAGACAAAATGAACCGGAAATTTTTAATCTATATTGCTCTTTTTACTTCATACTTCTTGTGTTGTTCATGTAAAACAATTCATGAAAATAAAGTGGAAAAGCATAACCCTGATGTTACATCTTCTCCAATGGCTTGTAAAATTGAAGGGAAGATCATCACCATACTCAAACCTGCAGATGCTGATACCGGAAGTATTTGTGCCAAATATCCATGCCGCGCAAGAGTAAGAATTATGAGTGTTTTGGAGCGTGGTTCGTCCATAACATTTTCATTAAAGGAAGGAGATACAGTCGAAATAATGTTTCCAATTACACTGGTTAATACATCAAAAGTTTTTCCGGGAATGAAAGTGCAATATCCGGGTTTAAAAAAAGGAGATATGTTTATGGCAAATACGGAGCAACGTCTGAAAGTTGGCTCTGGTGGTGAATTCATCATCAACGGTTATGAACTGATAGAAAAAACCGGTAAATAATAAGCAGTTTCATATGGGTAAGATTTTCTACTTGCTACTTTCTTTGTACCTTTCATAATAATTTCAAATCTTTTATAGTGAAAAAGATATATTTATCAGTTTTAGCCGCTCTGGCTATAGGAGCATTCTATGTTATTTCTGCTGGCCATAATCCATCCAACAACTCCCGGTATCTTGGTGATGCTGATGCTCTTGGTTCGGACGATGATGCCAATGCAAGGTATAATTATGAACTAATGTTGCTGCGCGACCCTGCAACAGGAAAGATCCCGGCCCATATCAGGGAAAGAGAGCTCGCATTTGCACAAACATTGCCAAATGACGGACAAATTTCCGCTTTAAGCCGGACTACTACGTCCACTTTAGGCTGGTTGCCGAGAGGCCCCTGGAATGTAGGCGGAAGAACACGCGCTTTTGCCATTGATGTCAGTAACGAAAACAACTTAATCGCCGGCTCCTGTTCCGGAGGCATGTGGCGTTCCACAGACAAGGGACAAACCTGGCACTCCACTACCCCACCCAACCAATACAAAAGCGTATCGTGCGTAGTACAGGATATCCGCCCCGGCCATACAAACATATGGTACTACGGAACGGGTGAAGCTTATGGTACATCAGCATCCGGAACCGGTTCGTTTTACCTTGGAAACGGAATTTATAAATCAACAGACAGCGGCAGAACATGGACGGTCCTGGCATCAACCACCTCGCCCAGCCTCTCCTCTTTAGATGGATGGGGAGACCTGATCTGGAATATGGTTACCGACCCGTCAGACCTGACCCACGATGTAGTTTACGCAGCTACTTATGGCGCTATTTATAAAAGCACCGATGGCGGAACAACATGGGCTTCCGTATTAGGTACTTTCGGCACTTCGTCTTCGTCTTATTTTACAGATATTGCCATCTCTAAAACAGGAGTATTATATGTTACAATGAGCGGTTCCAATGGTATATACCGTTCTGCTGATGGAACTACATTCACGAATATTACACCCATTACTTTCCCTACAAGTTACAACAGGATAAAAATAGGGATCAGCCCAATGAATGAAAACCAGGTGTATTTCCTTGGTAATACTCCCAATTATGGTAAACCTGATACGAATTATCTAGGCCAGGTGGAATGGAACAGCTTATGGAGATATACTTATATTGCAGGCGATGGCAGTGGTGATACAGGCGGCGTTTGGCAAGACCGTTCCGCTAATCTTCCTGCTTCAGGAGGTATGTTTGATAAATTTACCTCGCAGGGTTCTTACGACCTTGTTGTAAAAGTAAAACCAAATGATACCAATGTGGTGTTTATCGGGGGAACTAATTTATACAGGTCCAATACTGGTTTTGCAGACAGCACACATACCACCTACATAGGCGGTTACCAGCAGTTTGCCACGCTTCCCGTGGTTAATATGTATCTCAATCATCACCCCGATCAGCATGAACTGGTTTTTTTCCCAGGTGACCCAAATAAGATGATCTCCACAAACGATGGCGGGATATTTTATTCAAATGACAATACAGTATCACACGTCTTATGGACTTCGCTCAATAATGGCTATATGACTACCATGTTTTATTCATGCGCCATTGACCACGCAGGTACTAACGATATAGTTATAGGTGGTGCACAGGACAACGGCAGCTGGTTCACAAATTCTGCCAGCCTTACCACTCCATGGGTTACACCACGCGGCGGCGATGGTTCTTTTTGCGCCATTGCCGATTCCGCAAAAGCTTACTATTTCAGTATTCAGCAAGGGAAGGTCATGCGTGGCAAGCTAGACAATTCCGGAAATGTGGACAGCTTCGCACGTATTGATCCAAGAGGCGGCCGCGGTTATTTATTCATTAATCCGTTTACCATTGACCCGAATAATAACAACCTGATGTACCTCGCAGGAGGAAAGTCATTATGGAGAAATAACGACCTGTCCGGTATTCCTTATGCAAGTAACTGGGACTCCATCTCTACCAACTGGTTCAGATTCCAGGATTCTGTATCTACGGGCGGGGCTACCATTACCGCCATTGCCGTATCTAAAACTCCCGCAAACCGTATTTACTTTGGCACATCCAACAGAGATGTTTTCAGGGTTGACAGCGCCAATAGCGGCAACCATATTTTCAAAAAGATCACTTCTACTACCAAGGGTGTGATTTTCCCTTCAGGTTATAATAATGTAACGGCGAATGTTAGTTGCATAGCCGTGGACCCTACCAATGGGGACCATTTATTAGTGGCATTTTCCAATTATAACGTCTATAGCTTATTTTATTCCGCTGATGGCGGAGCAACATGGGCTAAAGCTGCCGGTAATCTGGAAGCCAGTAAAGTTTCCGGCTCAGGCGATGGCCCCTCAGTAAGATGGGCCAGTATAATACCCGTTGCCGGTGGCACCGTATATCTGGTTGGTACAAGCGTTGGTTTATTTGCAACTACCCAATTAAAAGATACAGGTACTATATGGGTGCAGCAGGGAACCAATACCATTGGTGCTTCGGTGGTGGACATGATAGACTACCGCGCAACTGATGGACTGGTAGTAGTTGCTACGCACTCCGGCGGTATATTTTCATCGCACATTACACAGGTAGCCGATATTAATGGGATACAGGAAGTTACAGCGAACAACCCTGATTTTAATCTCATCAATTATCCTAACCCCTTTACTAATGAAACAACCATCCAGTTTGACCTGAAAGATAACAGCAATGTAAACATACAAGTGTATGATCAGTCAGGCAGGCTGGTCCGTAACGTAGCCAATGAGCAGATGAATGCCGGGAGACAGAAGTATGTATTTTCAGCACAAAACCTGGCCCCTGGAATTTATTACTGCAACATAAAAACCGGCATGTTTACCGAAACCAATAAGTTAGTGGTAATCAAGTAAAATACAGTTTGAGTTTTGGTTCACAGATGTGCCACACTTTGAAAGTGTGGCACATCTCATTTGTACATACGCAGACAACTATTTTGATTTATTTTTTTTCAGGTTAGCGGTCTTGATATTTACATTCGCCTTTAGCGTTTGTTTTGGTTGGGCTATGGGTTTTGGTTTAGGATATTCCCAATCCTTTATTGCCTCTGAAAGGCGAATCAACAGCCCGCTGTTGGCCATATACAGCAGCATTAAAGGAAAAGCTTTAAACATGCCGCGTTTGGTGGTGTTAAGCAGGTCGGCAAGCGGCAGCAGATACCCTATGAGGCCCAAACCAAAGTAAACAACCCCAACCCCATACAGTGCAAAAAGTGACTCCCTGTTGAACTTCCGGGGCCATATTATATCTATGATAAATATTCCGCAAAAAATATAAATAAAGTACCCAAAAAACATATATCCTAATTTTGAAAAAATCAACTGGTTGTTCATATCATCAAGCCGCTGGAAGAAGGCCGATGTATTCGTCAAATCCCGGTTCAGGTTCTCGCCCAGATCAAAAGGTATAGGAATAAAATTACGGATAAATACATGGATGTTTAAAAAGTAAAAGGCAAAAGGCACAAGGCAAAAAATGCCTATCCGCAAAACCGCTTTCTTTAATGGCACCTTGTTCCTGTAATAATTAAACACCAGCAAGGGCATTATCATAGCTATAAGAATTAAGGTTTCTGTACGGATATAGGTAGCGATACCAAATAAAAAAACTGAAAATGCAAACTCATTGATCTTATTGCTTCCTAAATACCTTGTAAGGAAGTAGTAGGCCGAAAAGAAAAATATCATATTGCTGTAGTCATACAGGATAACGAAAGTATAGGCGAACATCTCCGGTATAAGAATAAACAGCAATAGCAGCAAACAGGCTACCAATGGGTGAAGCCGCTTACGTACCAGGGCGAATATCCATACGGTAAAAGACAAAAATAAAATACTCAGCCATACCTGCCCGAAAGAGGAAACCAGTAATTTGTAAATTATCTGCAGGCAGGTGATATAGGGCGATTTGAAGTAATTATTGCTGGTGGTCATATCAGTAGTGAATACCGAACTGATCATTGTTTTTTCGCGTACGGCATATTCTGCCAGCAGCTCGGGGCCGGAAAGCATATCGCGAGAGTATGGCGGCATATAAAAACAACGCCACAGGCTGATAATTATAAACACGAGATAAACAAGGTAGAACGGCCATTCATAAAGTTTTGGGAACGTAATTTTCTGAAACCGGAGCCGCTTAAAATTTATCGTCAGGGGAATGCCAAATGCAACTGCAAATCCGGCTACAGAAAAAAATACTGAGGCCATTGTAATGGGGATATGCATGAGTTGCAACACACAGGGCGCAAATGACAGCATGGGTACGCCGATTATCATGGAGAAGCAGAAAGTGGTCAAAGGCTCCAGTTGCACATTGATCAATCGCAATACTCCCCTGCCGGTAATGAAGTGGGCGATCAGTAAAAATATAAGTCCTGCGAAATTCATAGTGTTTAATGTTGATATTTCCTATAAAGCGTCAGCAGGCTGTCCAATTGCTGCCTGCTACGCAATCTTTGAAGCGCAATACTGCCATAGCCCTGTGTTATCAATGCCCAGTTAGCGCTCCACGCCCGCGGACTGGTAACGCTTACACTCTTCAGCCCGGTAAAATAATAAAACACCAAAGGCTCCACCATTTTTAATTCCGTAACCTTCATGGCCTGCAAATAATTATCAGGGGGCAGCAGCACAACGGCATCCTTTGAATAAGGTCCAATCTTTTCCTTAATGTCCCGGAATACCGTATAAGAATAACCAAACCTGGATTCTTTTCTTTCTTCCGGATTCATATGCTGCACCTGCTCGTTGATATTGATAACGGTGAAAATCTTGGCGTGGATCCATTCATTATAAGCAGGCATATTGTAAACTGCTGCGATGGCCACAATTGCGATAAGGGTTAAAATAATGCTTTTGTAATTCATGGTATTTGAATAATGTGCAAGATAAAATAAAAAATGAATGCGGTATAGTGGAATTTGGGATTGAGAAACAGGATTGATACCTGACTGCGTTTTTTGCAGGGGATTATAAGCGATGAATTTCTAATCGGGAATGATTTCTTTTAGAGACTCAACGATTTGCTAAAAATATAAAATTGCTCACTTTTATGAAAAATAAAATTACTCATATTTGTATTGGCTTTCAATACTTTGTGTAATAAAATTACTCACTTTTTGCTCACTGTGAAACCCCAAACCCCTAAAGGGGCTTCCCCTCATTATCGGTCATGCCCGAAGGAAGTTGCTTCCCAGATGTGTGACAGCAGATTTTCGATATTCTTTATAGGGAAAGATGGTAGCCGTTGTAAAATGTCTTTGAACCTGAAGAATGGATTAACTCCATACATTTTGCAGGTACCAGGCAAACTGTAAAGCATGGCGGTTCTTTGTGCAGCATCATGAGAGCCGCAGAACAGATAGCGGCGGCGTAAAAGGGGAAACAAGCTAATGATTAATTGTTCTCAGGGTTCTTTCCTCAAATGCGCAGGCTGCAATTTATTCATAGGGAAAAACTGGTAATTTTTTTTAAGATCCAAATAACCAAATTCCGTTTTGATATATATCACGCCTGTATCAGTTCTTACTTCTGTAGCTTCAATAGTATAAGTATGGTAATTCCCTTTACCCACATAGGGTAAGTTAGAATGGCCTGTATATACAACCACTCCCTGTATGGTATCTGTTTTCAATGATTGGGCATTTGATAAACAGGAAATAAATACCAGTACTATTAAAAAGTATTTTTTCATTTTATCGAGGTTTTCATTTTCAGATTATTCATAGTATTGGATTAATGTCAAAAAAGCTACCCTTAATATTTTACTACAAAATGAAAAGATAAATTCTCCAGCGAATACCTTAACCGGAGTATATAAACACCCGGCGGGATCAGGCGGCCAAGTTTAATTTCTGTATAAAATGTAATCGCATCAAAGGCGGCATTTTTTTCATAAACCAATTTCCCGTCCGAACTGAAAATACGGATGTTGACCGGGTCTCCATTGGCATCGAAGTTATTGCCATTTACCACAAAATCACCATCATTAGGGTCCGGATATAATTTCAAACCATGATAAGTATCCACCACAAGGGTATTGCTTGTAATAGTAGCATTACAAGCTCCTGATACGGTTACTTCACAATTTACCGAATCCCACGCAGTGAAATCTTTACTTGAAAAAGTATTATCAGTAGCTCCGGGAATTGGCGTTCCATTTTTTATCCATTGATATTGAAAATCGCCAAGGTAGTTTGATAAAGATGCGGTAAATGTAACTTCAGTGCCTCTGAAAACAACATTTTCCGGTGTACGTGCTATAGAAACGACAGGTATAGAGTCTATATTAATATCAGCATAAGGACTAAAGACAATTTGCGAGGAAATGCAATTACCGTTACTTGTCAACTTACAGTATAATTGGGTACTGTTATCCGGTATAAAACTATACTGCCCCCCTGTAAATGCATAATTGCCATTTTGATACCAGTCATAAACGGGAGACGGACCTCCATTTACCCCGGTTGCAGTGCCAGTTACTTCTACTCCGGCACATAGTACTGTACCTGGATCGAAAGAGATGCTTACTTTTGGGTTTGTTTTAGGTCTTATTGTAAAAAGAGTTGTGTCGCTTGAGGCAGTTTTTGGTATGGCGCAAGCGGTATTACTGGTTAGTATGCAATGAATATAATCATAGTAAAAATTTCCATTGTAACCGGATGTATAAGTGAAAACAGGCCCTGTATAAATTGAAGAGTTGTTTTTATACCATTTATAGATTGGAGATGTGCCGCCATTTACAGAAGCAGCGGTAAATATTACATCTGTTCCGGAACAAATCGTATCGGCGGTAAGGCTCACAGATACGGTTACAGAAGGGACAACAGGAGTAGAATAAATAAATGTAATACTCCCGCTGGTTGCTGTGTCGGTTAGAATACAGTAAGAATTGCTTTTTAGTTTACAATAAATAACATCTCCGTTTAATGGTGTAAATGTATATGAATAGCCGACACGAACATTTATGCCATTTACAAACCAGTTATAAACAGGCGATGTTCCACCAAATGCAGAGCTTGCAGTGCAGGTAACACTTGTACCGGGACAAATAGTATCACCTGAATTGACAGAAATACTAACTGATGGGTAAGATGGAGTATCAACAGTTAAAACGATAGTATTACTAATGGCTGTATCAGGTAAAACGCAGGTTGCCTTACTCGTAAGTTTACAATAAACACTTTCTCCGTTCACCGGTGTATCAACATATGTACTCCACGCGGTTCCTGTGTAAACAATGCTCCCGTTTTTATACCAATCAAATACACCTCCGCCATCATTTGAATAAGACTTAATACTAAATGTTACCTGTGTTCCTGTACATAAAGGTTTATTTGGGTAACTACTTATTATTGTTACTGTTGGTACATTAATAAAAGTGGTAAATTTCATGGTTGTACTCCTTACAGTGTCGGGTATTATACAGGGAGAACTACTTGTCATCTTACAATAAACACTATCTCCATTTACCGGAATAAAAACATAATTGGGTCCTGTAAATGCATGCACCCCGTTTTTGTACCAGTCAAAAATCGGGAAAGTACCGCCATTGATTATTGAATTAGGGGAAAGGGTAACTGTTGTTCCGACACAATTGTTAGTTCCATGATCAGATGAAAGTTTAAAAGTCGGTATACCTGCAGGTACCACTATTGTTACCTGATTTGAAGAAGCAATTGTTGGCCCTATGGGGCCATCCGTAATATTGCAGGTAATGAAATCACCATTATTAAGGCTTGCTGCAGTATATGTGTTGCTGTTTGTGCCTACACTTAAATAATTCTTTTGCCAATGGTAATAGGGTGAGTAAACAGGTGCAGCACTTACAGTGGCTGTAAATATAGCCCCAGTGGAACCTGCACATAAGGTATCGCGCGGTGTACTAATAAAGATACCTGCGTTGTAAATGATTCTTATCCGGTTATTATTTTCATCTGCTATTAATAAATTCCCGGAAGTATCTGAGATTAACCCTGTTGGTACATTTAATTGTGATGAAATCGCCGGGCTTCCATCTCCATAAAAACCAGGACTTGGATTACCTGCGATTGAAGAAATTATTCCTGCTGTATTTATCTTTCGTATCATGGTATAATTACCAATAAATAAATTACTGGACTTATCAACCCATACACCAAGTGGAGTTCCAATTCCTGCTGAAACAGCTAATCCTCCATCTCCGGTATTTGTCGTTATGCCATTACCGGCTACAGTTGTAATTTTACCGGAAAGATCAATTTTTCTTATCCTGTAACTGTTTCCATCCGAAATAAATAAATTCCCTGTATCATCTGTGCACAGTCCATAAGGCACAATTTGCGCCATAGTTGCCGGGCCTCCATCGCCAAAATATCCGGATATACCTGTTCCTGAAATCGTAGTAATAATACGATTGGTATCTATTTTACGAATACGACAACCGGAATGATCTGAAACATAGAGATTGCCATACTTGTCAATTGCTATTCCATCCAGCGATACAAATCCTGCTGAATCTGCACGATGGCCATCGCCGCTATATACACTTTTCCCATTTCCGGCATAGGTTGTAATAATACCAGAACTATTTACTTTCCGGATTCTTTTATTTCTTGCATCACAAATGAATACATCACCTTTCCTGTCAGTAGCAATACCTGATGGGTAATTTAATCGGGCATGAATGGCAAGCCCGCTATCGCCTTTATAGCCAGACGTATCATTGCCGGCAAAAGTGGTAATTACACCGGCACCATTTACTTTTCTAATGCAATTATTCCCAGGGTCAGCAATATATAAATTCCGGGAAGTATCATAAGCCAAACCTGATGGATTGTATAAAAGTGCAGAAACAGCAGGGCCTCCGTCACCTTTATAACCCTGGGTAGAATGAAAATTGCATCCGGCAATTGTTGAGATCATTCTGGTAGCAGTTACCTTCCTGATGCGATAATTACCATTATCAGCAATGTAAAAGTTTCCAAAGCGGTCAGTAGCAACTGCGGTTGGCTTATTTAGCTGGCAGGATGTAGCAGGGCTTCCATCACCTGCAAAGCCACCGGTGGAAAAGGTTCCTGCTACCCTGGTAATAATGCCTGATGTGCTTACGCTGCGGATAATATTGTTATTTTGATCTGCAATATAAATATTACCGGAAGTATCTATTCCAATACCTTGTAGTTGATTGAAATTGGCAGTTGTGGCCACTCCACCATCTCCGGCATAACCTACTACTCCATTTCCTGCATATGTAGTAATGATCCCTGCGGCATCAACTTTTCTTATTCTAAGATTCGATTGGTCTGAAATAAATACATTTCCCGCCTTGTCAACGCAAACCCCATTTGGTTGATTTAATTGAGCGGTAGTAGCCGGAAATCCGTCACCTCCAAAACCTGCCGTTCCATTACCGGCTATAGTAGTAATGATACCGGAAGTACTCACTTTTCTTATAAAATTGGTGCCATAATCCGCAATGTAAAGATTACCAGACAAATCAACGGCTACTCCGTAAGGACTGTACAAGTATGCAGAAGTTGCTGGAATACCATCTTTTAAGGATCCGCCACCACCGGCATAAGTAGTAATAATCCCGGAAGCATTTACTTTTAGCACTCTGCTAATAGTGGGGTCTGCAATAAATAAGTTTCCAAAAGTATCAACAGCTATACCTGAAGGGCTTGCTAGTTTGGCTAATACAGCTGGCCCGCCATCACCACTATAACCACCATAATAATAATACGCAGTACTGCCAGGTATGCCTGCATATATTGTAATAATCCCTGAACCATCCACTTTTCTGACAACCGAGTTCCCAGGGTCGGATATATAGATATTCCCAGCTTTATCAACAGCAATACTATTGGGATTAATGAATTCTGCCGCTGTTGCAGCGCCATTATCACCAAACCCGCCAATAATTGTATTTATGTTTTGAGCATTAGTATTGTAGCATGCCGGGACTTGCATTAATGCTATAATGAGGATAAATTTTAGCTTCATAAATAATTAATTAACTATTACTAAAGACAGCATTACTTCTACAAATGGATGGGCAATAAATATTAATTTGCTATATAAAGTTAAGGAAAATAATTTTAAAAAACAGAAATTCTAATTTATACCTCCAAACGCGGTAAAAACAATTCCAAAGAAATGCGTTTATTTACACAAACAAACTTCATGAAGAAATTACTGGCCCTTCTGGCATTGCCTGTTTTGTTTTTTTCGTGCAAAAGCAATACCCCTTTAAGTAATAATGAAAGCGGCGGTAAACAGCTATCTGCATTGCTTGCCATGTATTGGGAGGAACGGCAACAATTATTCCCTGCAGATGCCACTGCTAATGGCGATAACCGTTATAACGACCGGCTTACTATCCCTCTGGCATAAGGTTTGTCTTAAAAACAAAAAAGTAAACACTGGTCGCCAGCGTCCGCTGCGTCCTGGCATGCCAAAGCGTCCGCTTCCGTGCTTTACAAAATTTCCACCACGAATTGTTGCACCACCATACGGGGTGCATGTAATGAGATATGTACGGTTGCTACAAACCTGTCACCCACTACCGGGGTGCTCTGGCATATCTGGAAAAGCAATAACACAAAGGGTGAAGCCCAGAAATAGTTTAGCACATGGCAACACCCTGTGGCTCCATCAGGGAGAATTCCAATCCCAGCCCCCAAACATAAGACCACATTAAATAAAAATAAATTTTACAATTTATTTGGAATTGTCAATAATAATAGCTATTTTTGTTTCTGAATTTGAATATTATGACAACAAAATTTAATATTATAAAATTACAGTGCGCAAAGAATGCGCAACAGAGCGCAGGAAATGCGCAAGAATTTGAGCACAAAATTTCACTAAATAATTGATTTTCAATATAAAACTGCGCAATAATCACAAAATAAAAAAATCAAACTAGAATTGCGCAATCCCCAAAAAAGGAATCAGGAAACAATCTTCTCCCTGAGTTTTTATCGAAGAGGTTTGTCATCCTGAGTAAACAATTTGCTGCGCACAAGCTCTTTGAAAATGACAGGA
>CAISOH010000199.1 GCA_903887005.1 uncultured Bacteroidota bacterium
CCTTTTATGAATTCCACCTTCACCAATATTAATAAGGTGGAACAAGACGGATGTACGGATACTTTAAAGGTAACAAAACAAAAGGGCTCTACTCCTCCGCTAATAAAGCATAACAGTCAGAGGAAGTTGAAATAAATAATTAAATAACTGATACAAATAATTCAAAATGAATTTATAAACTAAAAAATATTTTATGATAGCGCAAACTGAAAATAATACAGTCATAACCGAAGAATTACCATCCATGAATACACTTACTGAACGTGTAAACAAAGCGGTAAAAAATGGATATACGGACAATTTGAAAGTAACGAAACAAGGATTGTACTCCAGCTCTAAAGACAAAACTTATAGTCCGGAAGAAGTTCATATAGTAGATTTTTACCGTTTTGAAGGCCAGTCGGATCCTGCTGACAATTCAATCATGTATGTGATAGAAACTTCAGACAGCGTAAAAGGGACCCTTATAGACGCTTATGGCGCTTATGCCGATGAACAGGTAAATAATTTCATGAGAGCAGTCGGGGAAATAAATAAAAAGTGATTTAGTCGCATTGAAGCAGTCAGTACACTTTCCGGTGTCAGACTGCTTTAATTTCATTAGTGCGCGTTTCTGGGAGTTGACACACTACGGTAATGGTACGCTCCGGTCTTAATAAAATTGAAGTAGGTATAATCATTCATATTTCTTAGCTGCTCATAACCAGGCCGGTACCTTCTCATAAAATAATGCAGGCTATCTCCTGTAAGCCCGGTAAACTTAGTTACTAAAGCCTCATTAAACATCTTATCCACATACTTTTCCTTTTCAAAGCTTTCATAATCTTCCTGGAATTTCCATATTTCCTGGTTATGACGGCTGAGTGCGGTGAACGGGCTGGCTATCATATCCATGCCCGACATCTTTGGAAAATCAAGCTCATGTTTATATAATTCATGGTAACGAAGGCTGTCACTTTTATAATCATACCGGTTGTTATGCGCTACATTTACATCTTTTATCTCTGTAAACCCTTTTTTCATTATGATCCTGAAATAAGAAGGGATGTAACCTTGCGGTATCCTAACTCTTGTTGTTTTATAGCCATCTTTCTTAAACTCAAGTAATTGGCCACTACCGGCCGCAATTAAAAAAGCCCCTGAATTATCAGTCGAAACAATAAGCGAAGTATATACATTCTCTATATTTACGTTTGCTAAGGCATGTTTATCATCCATATCCAAAACCTCCCCGCGTATTGTTTGTGCAATGGCGGGAAAACGGGTAAGACATAATAAAAGCAACAGCAAAAAAGCTCTGGCAGGCATAATCCGTGCTAAATTACAGTTTATATAAATTTTGCCGCAGCAATTTTTGTTAAATTAGATAAATGTTGCGAAGTATCTTTGCCGGGACAATTTGACAATTTGACAATTCGGCAATTTGACAATTCGGCAATTCGATAATTCGATAATTTGAAAACATGGATTTCGACTAAACTACTAAGTACTAACTACTAACTACTTTTTGACTTTTGACTTTAACAATGTATCCACTAATAAGAAGTATCCTTTTTAAAATAGATGCCGAGAAAGTGCATTATTGGGTCATGAAATGGCTCGTATTTGCATATTCCATCGGTTTATTCCGGAAATTACTTAAAACGCTGTTTGTCGTAAAAGACCCATCATTAGAACGCACCTTATGGGGCATTACCTTTCCAAACCCTGTTGGACTTGCAGCCGGCTTTGATAAAGATGCAAAATACACCGACCCGCTTGCCTGTCTGGGTTTCGGCTATATAGAAATAGGCACAGTAACACCACGCCCCCAGCCCGGAAATCCAAAGCCGAGGCTGTTCCGCCTGCCTGCTGATAAAGCGCTGATAAACCGCATGGGATTTAATAATGACGGAGCGGCAAAGGCGGCAGAGCGGTTAAAACAGCGGAAAGAAAAGATAATCATTGGCGGTAATATTGGTAAAAACAAGGATACGCCCAATGAAAACGCCACTGATGATTATGAAAAAAGCTTCATAGAGTTGTTCCCGGTTGTGGATTATTTTGTAGTGAATGTAAGCAGCCCAAATACCCCCGGACTACGTGCATTGCAGGATAAAGAACCGCTGACACAACTGCTGAACAGATTGCAGGCGCTGAACAACCAAAATTCAAAAACCAAACCCATACTGCTGAAAATAGCCCCCGACCTCACCAATGAACAATTGGACGACATTATAGATATTGTGAAGACAACAAAGCTGCATGGTATTGTTGCTACCAATACCACCATCAGCAGAAATGGCCTGACAACACCAGAAAACAAGGTAAATAATATTGGTGCCGGTGGATTAAGCGGCGCCCCCGTAAGGCAAAGAGCAACTGATGTGATCAGATACATCCACCAGAACAGTAAGGGCACCATACCTATCATGGCTTCCGGCGGCATTTTTACCGCAGCCGATGCCCTTGAAAAACTAAATGCCGGCGCTTCCCTTGTTCAGGTTTACACAGGTTTTATCTACGAGGGCCCGGCCATAGCAAAGAACATTTGCAAGGGGCTGATGAAGTAAACGGGTTAATCTGCTAATTATCTAATCAGCTAATCATCACAGCAGCTAACCTAAAATCTCAACAAAAAGTTAACAAAAAATCGCATAGAATAATCAAAATTTGCCATACTATTACAAAATGGTATTTGTATAACTTTTATAAGCCTAAAATTTTTGGTATGAAGCAATTCTCCTTTATTCTGTTTTTGTTTTTGTTGTCCTGCACCAGGCCTTCCTTCGCACAAACAAATAAACTTGTCTGGTACACCAACCTGATGGAAGCACAGGAGAAATCTAAAGCAACAAATAAACCCATCTTCGGATTCTTCACCGGTAGCGATTGGTGCGGTTGGTGCCGTAAATTACAAAATGAAGTTTTTTCGAAAACAGCATTTATAAAGTGGGCGCAGCAGAAAGTCATATTACTCGAACTCGATTTTCCGAGACAAAAACAATTGCCTCCCGAATTAGCCCAGCAAAACAATAATTTACAAAGAGCATTCCAGGTAGCCGGCTTCCCTACCGTATGGATTTTTTTTATGGCTAAAGATGATACCTCAGCTAATAAATTCAACATTTCACCGCTTGGCAGTTTAGGCTATCCCCGGGGCGCCCAAGCCGGAAAGGAAGAAGTGAAATTTCTGGAAGAAGCGAATCTTATTTTAGCTAAGAACAAATCAAAGTAAATTCAACATCCTGACCTTGTCTCCTGCCGTGGTTGATTGCGCAATTCTAGTTTGATTTTTTTATTTTGTGATTGTTGCGCAATTTTGTATTGAAAACCAATTAGTTAGCGAAAAAATGTGTTAAAATTCTTGCCCATTCTTTGCGCTCTGCTGCGCTTTTTTTGCCCTTTTTTTAATAACCTGTCTGAACTATGATTTTTAGGATTTAAGGATTTTAAGATTATCATAAATTTATAATTGTACAGTTTTTAAGGATTTTTTTTTATTTTCTCTTATGGAGTGTTATTATATTGGTTTTCAATTAGTTGTTGGTATTATTGCCGAAAGGAACTGTACGTTATCTGTACGTTATCTGGACGTTTTCGCTACACTGACCTCTCCCCGACCCTTCCCGTTGAAGGAACGGGATTGACTTCCGAAAGAGAGGGAGATGCTACCGATCTTATCACCCTAGCTAAATTAAACCTTATTACCCCAGCCAAAATAAACCTTATCACCCCAGCCTAATTAAACCTTATCACCCCAGCCAAATTAAACCTTATCACCCCAGCCAAATTAAACCTTATCACCCCAGCCAAATTAAACCTTATCACCCCAGCCAAATTAAACCTTATCACCCCAGCTAAATCAGACAGTCGTATCACCCCGCCTTCGACACCCCTCTTTGAAAAAAAGCGGGGAGTTTTTCCGGCTTTTGATGGTATTTTCAGCTATTGGGGAACAAAGTTCAGATAAGATATTGGATTTGGCAAATTGAAGTTTTATGATAATGCGGTTTTAGCGTTATGATATACAGCTATGTGTATATCATAGATCTTTTTTTGGTGATAATTTATTGATTTATAATGTAGTATATGTTATAAGATGTGTGACGCAGGATCAAGTCCAAAAAGAGGCTGTTTTTGGGGTTAGATATTTTCAGATTAAGATATTTTCGTATGGTTGAACCACCCCCCCAGCCAAGAGCTCCGCTCGTGCCCTTGCAGGCACCTTGAAAAAAGGAGGGGGTGAGGTCGAATGAGCACTTTTATCGGAAAATTATACGCGGTTTCGTGGGGGGAAAGCTATTATGGGACGACGGGAGTCGGCATTGATGTGGCAGTGGTAACTTTTACAGGGGTGTGTTTTTTAGCGCTCATTTTAGAGTAAATGAATTACCGGATATGCAGATAGCACCCCGTTAGGTGGTGTCATTGATTTAGCGTGAAATTATGTCACCCACTTCGGGGTTTCGCAACTGTAAATGATTGGTATTACTATAATAATGCCATCCCTATCGGGATTATTTTCCTTAAGTCAATGACATTGCCCGATAGGTGGTATCCTATTTGTAGGCAAAAATAGTCATCTCATGAGACGCATCTTGTATGGTGGTGCAACAATTCGTGGATGATTTGATGGTGTTGTGTGGAGACGGATGCAATCCGTCTCTACCATGTTATGATGATGATATGTGTATTGTTTGTAAGTGACCTTTGAAGGTGGCGGAGAGGAAGTGCGACGCTTCCACATATCAGGACGCAGCGAGACACGGCGACCAGTGTTTGCTTTATTATTTGCTATGCAACCCTGGACAAGTGTGACAAATAATTAATCATATCTTGCAGGAATTATTTTGAAACATTCACCAAGATGAAATTAAATCTTAAATCCTGCGCCACATCAGGCATGGCCGCGCTGCTGTTGTTTTTAAATTCCTGTGCCACTTATACCATGACGCGGGAACAGCTTTATTCGCAAATACATGATGCAACACCCGGACAGGTACCACAAAGCATGATGCCATGATTGGTTCTCAAAGGTATAAGGCCAATGGCGTACTGGAAAACTCAACATCGCTCCCACCGCACACTGAAGCACAGATCACTTATTTGTTAGCAATTTAATATCCTTTATTCCAAGCCGCCAAAGTTCAATCACTGTTAGTGCAAAAAAATTATTGGAGTAAAAAATGAAAGTATAAAAGTCTTTGCTTTATAATTTTGCAATAAATTTTTCGTTTTCGAACTATTAAATAATAATAACTTAGGATTCGACATCTTTAACCTCTAATATATTATAATGTATAAATATGTTTACCAATAAAAATAATGCAATAATAAAAGCTAAACCAAGCATATATATTTTTGTATTGCATAAAATAATTAACATCAATAATGCAAATATTATTCGGGTAAGCGAATAATTATCTTTCACCCTAACATAAAATATTTTAGTTTTAGTCTCATTTGCCATTATAGTAAAAGGACAATTTTTACTAATACCACTAATAAAAGGGCTAATTAATACACTTAGGAGATAAGTTTTTATTCCAAGAATATCTCCCATACTGCATTTTAATGAATAGTTACCTTCCTCAATATTTAATTCTAAAGTTTGTTCTTTGGATAATTTACCCACCTCCTGGCCATCTATATATACAAATATGCTTTTAACTGAACCGAATCGAGATTTTTCTCTTATTATTTTAAGCTTTGTAACTGTTGGTTGCATTTTATTATTTTTATAACCAGATAAAATTGAGCCCCCTGATAATTAATCTATCGAACTCTGTTAGCTTTATAAAGTTTCATAACTTACTACTTCTCGAGATCG
>CAISOH010000200.1 GCA_903887005.1 uncultured Bacteroidota bacterium
CTAAGATATTTCGCCCTTTCAGGGCTTACCGGTGTTCTTTCATTTAACCGATGGGCGTTGCCCATCGCTAAGATATTTCGCCCTTTCAGGGCTTACCGGTGTTCTTTCATTTAACCGATGGGCGTTGCCCATCGCTATTCATATTTTGCCCTTTCAGGGCTTAAGTCAATGACATTGCTCCTCGCCGGATAAAATTGTGCAAAGAAATCATCTGGTAAATGATGTAGAATGCCCGGGGGCATTAATATGAATAGCCACCGGTGAAACCGGTGGAAATGTAATCCGGCATTTCAACTCCGAATGGAGGTTGAACTTATCACGCCTGATATTTCCTGGAAATCATTCAACCCATCCGGGTCAATGTCATTGACTTAATGTGAAATAATGTCACCCACTTCGGGGTTTTGCAACTGTAAATTATTGATTTTACTATAATAATGCCATCCCTATCGGGATTATTTTGCTTAAGTGAATGACATTGCCATCCGGGTTGTATTAAATTGCCGCACAGACCGTGGGTTTCACCCACGGCTATTCAGATTTAAGCCCTTCGGGCTACCAACCTTTTTCTTTAAAATTTATCTATTAAAAAGCCCAACGGGCTATAATGTGAATAACTCCCGGCGCAACCGGGGGCACGTAACATAACGCCCAATCAACCCTGAAGAGGTTGAATAAAATGTTTTGAATATTTTGTCGCTGTATTTAAAAAGATTTATAACTTTTACCTTCCAAACCAAAATGAAATGAGCTACCGGCAAATTTTTTATCAAATTGTTTTTGGAACAAAAAACCGGGAGGCAACTATTGTTGAGGCTCACTGTAGCGAACTATACTTGCAGCGGGGTGAAATAGTGCAAAAAATATCACGCAAAGCTCGCAAAGTACGCAAAGGGTAATTATTTTAAAATGAGCATATTATATAAAAAACAAGGACGCAAAGCCTAAATAATAAATGCACTAATTTATTCCGTTTAAAGTATATATAAATACATTTGGGGGATAATAAAAAATAATAAATGCAAATTGTACCGCATCAATGGAATTGAAGACCATATTCATATTTTCTCTGATCTTCATCCTTCCATTTCGCTTGCCGATTATGTTAAGGACATAAAAGTTGCCAGTAGTTTATGGATGAAGGAGAGCGGTAAATTTCCTGAATTTAATGGCTGGCAGGATGGTTATGGAGCTTTTACATATTCCATCAGTGAAAAAGACAGGGTAATTAATTACATTAAAAAATCAAAAGGAACATCATAAAACAGAAAATTTCTATGACGAATACAAGAGGTTACTCATAGAGCATGGCGTTGACTTTGATGAAAAATATTTATTGTGATGGGCTATTGCCGGACGATATGCAATCCCCGAATTAAGGTTGAACGTAAATGCAAAACAGAACCGGGCTGTTGCCGGCGCTATTTAAAGTAAAGCCTTTCAGGCTGTTAAATTCAACACACATTTTATGCCGTATATAGTATAACGTATCATTTCAGTGATATTTTGCGGCATTTTTTGTTGTTATTTGATATATATAACAATTAGTACTGCAATATGCGCTTTATAATTTATTGCGTTAAATCATTTATCTGATAAAAAAAATAATTGTGAATATTTTTTAATTAAACTTTGATAATCCCAAAAAGGCGCCGAAACAATCGCTCAATCATTAACTTTTTGTTAACAATTAAATTCGTTAAAATCATCTGATTTTTTCTTACTATTGTATTGGATTCATATATTTTGTTGTTTTTTCTAAAAAAAATTATTGTTGGCTGCTGTTTTTCAGCGCAGGAGTAATTAAACTGAAAACAAGTATTTGAATTTGAGATTTAGGCGAAAGGTGCGACAGATGGGCAAGCAGGAGGATCTGAATAGCAAGTAGTGAGGTCATTAAAATTAAGTTTTAGTTATTGTTGCAGTAATTCCAAACCTTTTAATCAGACATTTATTAAACAAGTACAATTATGAAACGATTCTACCTTTCTAAACTGATTATCCTTTTAGCCCTTCTATCAGGATCGAATGTGAGCGTTTTTGCTCAAAGCACTACCTTTAGTTATACAGGTAGCGGCCCCCAGTACTATACCGTTCCGGCGGGAGTAACTTCCGTTAATATTGACGCCAGGGGTGCATCGGGCGGAAACTCGAACTATGGTTATGGTAACGGGGGAAAAGGTGGCCGTGTCCAGTGTAATTTAACTGTTACCCCAGGGCAGGTACTCAACATTTATGTAGGGGGTACCGGCACATCAGGAAATGGCGGTTACGGCACCAATTTCGCAGGTGGTTATAATGGCGGCGGCATGGCAGGTTATGCCTATTATGGCTGCGGCGGTGGTGGTATGAGTGATGTTCGTACAGCGGGCGTGGCATTTCCTTCTAATGCGGTAGTAGTTGCCGGCGGCGGCGGCGGCTCTGGCGGAGCATATAGTTCTAACAGCAGCAATGGCGGTGATGGCGGTGGCCTTACCGGTAAAGGCGGACAATGGAATAATGGCACATCATGCGCATGTTATAGCCCTACCGGAGGTACGCAAAGCAGTCCCGGTAGTAATGGTACTTGCTGGGGTGGTACTGCAACACAGCCAACTGGTGGTACAGGTTACTATTATGCAGGCGGCGGCGGCGGCGGCTGGTATGGCGGCGGCGGCGGTTATTATTATGCCGGCGGCGCGGGTGGTTCTTCTTATCCGGCTGCAAATGGCGGAAACATTTCTGCGCTTTCACATACTCAGGGATACAATAGCGGCAATGGTTCTGTTGTCATTTGTCCCGGCCCGATAGCAGGTACAATTACAGGTTCTCATACAGTTTGCCCCGGCGGATCTACAACAACACTCACGGATGTGACTGGTGTAGCAGGCGGCGTTTGGACAAGCAGTAATGCTTCTGTAGCAAGTATAGGTGCCTCATCAGCAATTGTTACCGGTATTTTACCAGGCACAACTACGATTAGTTATACAGTTACCAGTGCATGTGCATCCGGTACTGCAATCTTCACTGTGACAGTATTGCCTAAACCTACTGTTTATAATGTAACATCCGCAGGCAGCGCTTACTGTTTAGGCAGTGCAGGTGTTGATGTCGGTACAGACGGGTCTGACGTTGGTACCAGCTACCAGTTATACCTTAACGGTGTAGCTGTTGTTACTCCTCCACCAGTTACAATTTCCGGCACAGGCGCTCCTCTTGATTTTGGGAACAGAACAGTTACAGGTACCGGCACTTATACGGTAAAGGCAACTATAGTAAGTTCTGGCTGTGCAGTTAATTTAAATGGCAGTGCGTTTTTATTCTCTAATCCTTTGCCAAATATTTATACATTATCAGCTGGTGGTACCGCTTATTGTGCAGGCCCACCCGTTTATCATGTTACTCTTAATACTTCAGATGCAGGCATCAGTTATGAATTATTCAAAGGTGGAGTTTCGACCGGCATTATTATGGCAGGTTCTGGTACTGCTATTGACTTCGGAGCACAGCCTAATGGAACATATACAGCGGTTGCTACCAACAATACCACTTCATGTACCAGCAATATGGCAGGTTCTCCAACCATTTCTGTTAACCCTTTGCCTGTTGCTTACAATGTGACTTCCGTAGGGACTAGTTTTTGCGCAGGCGGTACAGGTGTTCCTGTTGGACTGAGCGGTTCCACTTCAGGCGTTAGTTACCAGTTATACCTGGGCGCTATGGCAGTAGGACTTCCTGTTAACGGTACAGGCAGCGCCATAAATTTTGGCCTGCAACCACTCGCCGGCATATATACAGTTGTAGCTACAAACACAACTACCCTTTGTACTAATAATATGACAGGCAGCATTACCGTTAAGATCAATCCGCTGCCTAATATTTATACGGTAACAGGCGGTGGCAGTTTCTGTGCAACCGGCACCGGTTTACATGTTGGCCTGAGCTCATCTGATGTTGGTATCAGTTACCAGCTATACCTTGGCGGCGTTCCTGTAGCAGGCGCAATAAAAACAGGTACAGGTTCTTCGCTTGATTTTGGATTAAAAACCTCAGCGGGTAATTATACCGTAGTTGCAACAAACTCAACTACCGGATGCCAGAATAATATGTCAGGCACTGTTTCTATCGCGGTTAATCCGCTTCCTTCTGTTTATACGGTATCCGCTCCGGGTGGCGGCAGCAGTTTTTGCGCAGGTGGATCTGGTATTCATGTTACTTTGAGCTATTCTGATATTGGAGTAAATTATCAGTTATATATTGGAGCTTCAATGGTTGGAGGCCCTGTTGCGGGTTCCGGCGCTATGATTGATTTCGGGCCGCAATTTGCCGCAGGTACTTATACGGTAAAAGCAACAAATATTACTACTACCTGTACCAATAATATGGCAGGCAGTGTTGTGATTAGTATTAGTCTTCCTCCGGCCCTTCATATGGTAAATGGCGGTGGTAATTATTGCTCCGGCACTTCAGGGCTGCCTGTAGGTCTGGATGGCTCTAATTTTGGTATTTCATACCAGTTATACAATGCTGGTACTCCGGTGGGTTCTCCTGTTTCAGGTACCGGTTCCGCTTTCACTTTCGGACCGCAAACACTTTCCGGTAATTATACAGTTATTGGTACAAATCTGGTAACCGGATGTACCAGTACTATGACAGGCAGCACAACGATAAACATTAAAGCCTTGCCTAATCCTTATCTTCTTACCGGTGGTGGTGGATATTGCACAGGCGCTTCCGGCCCTGATGTTTCCTTGACAGGGTCAGATTTGGGTATCAGCTATCAGTTATTTAATGGTCCCTTACTTGTGGGTGTAATGTCTGGTACCGGTTCTCCGCTTGATTTTGGTTATAAGACAGGTGTGGGAACCTATACAGTAAAAGCGTCAAATACGCTGACTACCTGTAGTACTATTATGCCTGGAACAGCTACCATAAGTATGAATCCACAGCCAAACGTTTATACAGTTATGGGTGGTGGTAATTATTGCACAGGCGGTATAGGAGCTGACGTCAGCTTATCTTATTCAAACATTGGAATCAATTATCAATTAGTACTCGGCGGAGTTACAAATATTGGAGGTGCTGTAATGGGAACAGGCGGTCCGCTTGACTTTGGTTATCAGCCTGCAACAGGCAATTATACTGTAGTTGCCACCAATGCTTCGACCGGTTGTACAAAAAATATGACGGGTAGCGTTAACGTTAATTCAACTGCATTACCTACTCCTTATGCTGTAACAGTTACCAACGGCGGTAATTATTGCGCAGGCGGAACAGGTGTAGATGTTGGTTTAGCTTCATCCAATACAGGTATCCTTTACCAGTTGTATAATGGTACTACTCTTGTCGGGGCTGCAAAAATAGGTACCGGCGCTGCACTTGATTTTGGCATTAAAACTGTTCCGGGTACTTATTCCGTACTTGCAACAAACGCTGTTACAGGTTGTACAATGAATATGACCGGCAGTATTACTATTACCATCAATCCATTGCCGAATGCTTATTCTGTAACCGGCGGTGGCAGCTATTGCGACCTCGGTTCCGGTATTAATGTCCTTTTAAGCAATTCCGATAATGGCGTTTCTTACCAGTTATTATATAAAGGTGTTCCTGTTGTTGGCGGAAACCAGGCAGGTAATGGCAGCGCTGTAAACTTTGGTTTGCAAACGGGTGTTGGCGTCTATACAGTAGTTGCTACTGACGGAACAACCGGTTGCACCGGAAATATGTCTGGCAGTGCAGTTGTGGCAACTTATCCTTTGCCTAATGTTTATACGGTTACAGGCGGCGGAAATTATTGCTCCGGTGGTTCAGGCGAACACGTTACCCTGAGTGGTTCCCAGGCAGGGATTACCTACAATCTGAAATATAACGGTTATCCTATTGGCGGGCCGAATTCAGGTACAGGAGGAGTTATTGATTTAGGCACTTACATGGTTGCCGGTAATTATTCCATAGTGGCGGTTGATAATACTACCGGCTGCACTGATACTATGTTCTCAAACGCAGTTATAGGTATTAATCCTCTTCCTGATGTGGATACAGTAACCGGTGGTGGTAATTATTGTTCCGGTGGTTCAGGTATCAGCGTTGGCCTCAATGCTTCCGCTACAACCGTTAAATACCAGTTATACCATGGTGGTTCTGCAATAGGTTCCCCGATTTTAGGAACAGGGTCTTTGCTTAATTTTGGTTTGCAGACTGCCGCAGGCACTTATACAGTAAAAGCTATTGATGTGCTTACTACCTGTACTAGTGATATGGCCCTGGATGCAAAAATATTTATTAACCCGTTGAATGTTCCTGCAGTGACAATATCTGCTCCTGCCTTAACAGTTTGTGAAGGCACAGTAGTTAACTATTCTACTACAGTAGTGAACGGAGGTACTGCACCGACTTATCAGTGGAGTGTTGGTGGTACTGCAATTTCCGGTGAAACTAATAGTACATATAGCGGAACTCCTAACAACCTGGATGTTGTTTCTGTTGCAATGACCAGTAACGAAACCTGTCTTTCAATGCCGGTTGCAAGTGATGCGGTAACAATGTCGGTTAACCCGACTACCACACCTTCTGTAACTATTATGGCAGATCCGGGTAATACAGTATGTAAAGGAACACCTGTAACTTATACAGCGGCAGTTTCCAATGCAGGCCTGGCTCCTACGTATTCATGGACACAGGGTGGTGTTCCGGTAAGCACAGGTATCTTTACTACATTGATGCCTGTTAATGGCGAGGTGATTTCTGTTACAGTTACAAGCAGTGATCCATGTCATGCAGTCGCAGATTCTACTGCGGTCAATTCAATGACGATGACAGTAAACCAACCCACAAAGCCAGCAAATGTTGCGCTTAAGTTTACTCCCGGAACGCAGATTATTGCAGGTACTTTGACTACAGTAACAGCTACTTATACAGCAGGAAGCGCAGGTGCAAATCCAACTTTTGTGTGGCTGATAAATGGTATTATCGTTAATGGTGAAACAACCAATACGCTGGTTCGCGATGACTTTAACGACCATGATTCTGTTACATGCATAGTAATTGGAGATGGAGTTTGCGGTGGTGTTGCTGTATCTGGTTCTAAGAGTATTCTTGTAAGAACTACTACAGGTATCAATCATGTTACAGGTGTTGCAAGTGATATCAGGGTAGTGCCAAACCCGAATAAGGGTATGTTCTCCATTAAGGGATCATTGGGTACTTCAAATGACCAGGAAGTGTCTCTTGAAATATCAAATATGCTTGGCCAGGTTGTTTACAGTAATCATGTAACAGCGCATAACGGAATGATTAATGAACAGGTAAAACTCAGTAATACATTGGCTAATGGCATGTATTTACTGAATGTTCGTTCAGGAAGTGATATTAGTGTCTTCCATTTCGTGATTGAGCAATAATTAAGATTGTCAGGAATAAATCAAATGGCCCCGGTTTTCGGGGTCATTTGATTTTATGGAAACAGGACATTTTCAGGCATCCTGATTCCGGTAAAACAGATTGGGTAATAGTTATTCCAATACTCATTCTAAATTAGTCTATCCTCACTTGCCTATAAACCCCGTACCTAAAGGGAGATGTTATCTATTACCCGCATTTTTTTGGACTAATTTATCACTGGTATTGGTATTATTCCAATTGGATATCAAATTACGACACGATAGAATTTCCCGCAAAGACGCAAAGGCGCTGTTTCCAATTAACGTTTTTAAGTTCGCAAAGGCAGATAGTAGCAGATTTTTGACGTTTAAATGGTATTATGCCAATTGGACAATTAAATCACCCAATTGTGAAAATAGTTGCCCCGGAGCTCAGGCTGGGGGCAATAAATATTAAGTTTGGCTTTGAGCCGAAATATTAATCAGGTGCAGAGAGGTGTTATGCCAATACCAGTGGTAATTTACCCGAAAAATGCGGGTCGTATAAAACACCTCATTTAGGAGGGCCAGGGTTTACAGGCAAATGAGTTCAGGCTAATTTAAAATGAGTATTGGTATTACTTAAATCACTGAATATTGCCGCAATTTCAATCTGCGGATATTTATTCCAAACCCTTGATTTCATTGTATCTGTAAGGATTTCTGAAGTGTAAGTTCAGGCATTATCCGTACCCTCTATTAGTTGGCATAATCTGATAGCGATGGGTGTAGCATTGCTTATTGTGAGTCGTAAACCGTGTAGTAACGCTACTATTACCGGGATACTATTATTGTCTTTTTTTAAGAAAAATAATTTGATTTTGAACTTAAAAAATTTGTTAGTATATTGGGTAAAAATACCCGAAATTTGTTTGTGTATTTGTGGATAAGTGATGCTTTTTGCGAGAATAAAATGCACTGAGTTGCACATAAAAATCGTTTTTGTTTCTGTAGTAATTGCCTTGTATTAACAAATAAAATACGAAAACATGATATTGATTTTAGCCGGAAATTATTAAGAATTAGTGCAAATATTCTTTGACAGTTTCAGTTTTTTATATTAATTTCCGGTTAGTTGTTTTGATGAAAAATTGCTCTTCATAAACCCTGTTTGCGGCCTCTGTTTTTGTTGATAATTAATATTTATACCACCTGATTACAGGGAGGAATTGATTGCTGTCAACAAAATAAAAGTCAATGTGGTAAAGGCTTCAGGCCTTGTTTTCTTTACTTTGAATTATTTACGCTTGAACGATAGAAAGATTTTTTTTTAAAAAAAATAAGCAAAATCGCTTTTGTTGATTATTTTTTCATTACTTTTCGGCATTGTTTCATAAACTATATTGATATGGGATCAGGATTTATTTACTCTAAGGCATCGTTTACTCAAAAAAATGTTAAAAGATTCCGTTTTTTACGGACATTCTTTTTTGTCGGTTTATTGTCGCTTATTATTCCTCTTCATGGGATAGCGCAATCACCGCCTGTATTCAATTACGGTAGTACGGTCGTTTTAAGCGGTTGTAATAACGTTTCTATTGATCTCAGACCGTACTTAGCTGTAAATAGTACAGGAGGTAATATTACCTGGGATGTTTCCACCCCTCCTGTGTTTGGTTCTTTTTCCGGATTCCCCTTTACTTCTACATGGAGTTCCAATCCTGATTCCCCGGCTGCTGCCGGTGTATTAACGTATATGCCAGATCCGACTTTTTCCGGTACTGTTACATTCCTGATCTCTGCTGATGATGGAAGCGGACCTAATTTCATTAATTTTTCTATTCAGTTAAACGGAGCTCCTACTCTTACATTAGGTGCTGCCCCTGTCGTTTGCACAGGTGATTCCGTAGCTTTACTGTCTTTTTCAGGGGTAACAGGTGTGGGCCCCATATCCAAAATATATAATTTTCTTCATAACTACGATTTTTTTGTTGTTCCAACTGGGATATCTTCTTTAACTTTTGATGTGATTGGCGGTGGAGGAGGTTGGGATAATAGAAGTGGCGCTCCAAACCCTGGTAAAGGCGGTCGCGTTCAGGGTATGCTTAACGTAACCCCAGGAAATATTTTAAATGTGTTTGTAGGTGGCCAGGGAGATTCTACTCATTTCACACCTCCTTCTACATATACTGATGCATTAGGGGGCTGGAATGGCGGTGGTACTGCGCATTTTGATCCTTTCTGTAATGGTGGCCTCGGGGCTTGTGGCGGCGGCGGCGGCGGCGCTTCTGATATCCGTAAAGGTGGCACCGCATTATCAAATCGTATTATCGTTGCAGGCGGCGGCGCAGGTAACGGATGGGATTCAGCTTTGTTAGCTCCTTTATATGGAGGTGACGCCGGCGGACTGACAGGTAGTAACAGTGCAGCTAATGATGTTGCTTCATTCGCAGGTGGAGGCTCGCAAACACTTGGAGGTTTGGCAGCTACATTTACCGGTTATCCGAGTGGCAATAATGGTGTCCTTGGTATTGGCGGTAATGGTGGCTTGCAAGGTGTTTCCGGAGGCGGCGGCGGCGGTTATTATGGCGGCGGCGGCGGTGTATGGACTGGCGGCGGTGGCGGCTCTTCCTATACAGATCCTGTTTTGACAAGTGGGGTAACACATACTCCGGGATATAACAGCAGCGTTGGTAGTATTACAGTTACCTATGTTACTACAGGAACCTATGCCATTACTAATTGGGATGCGGGAGCACAATCTGCAGGGTTTGCAAATGTTTTGCCAACACCGTTGCCCGGAGGCGGTAATTTCACAATTGCAATTCCTCCCGGAACTCCGGCAGGGACTTACGGCGCTTTATTAACTATTGATAATATAGTTTGTAGTACCACTTATCCGATTTCAATCACTGTAAACCAGACGCCAAATGTAAGCGCAGTTGGCAACCAGGTACAATGTGACGGAACGCTGACTACCGTTAACTTCGCAAGTACTGTAGGCGCTCCATCTTATGACTGGGTTAATAATAATTCTGCAATAGGTATAGGGACCAGCGGTTCAGGTAATATTTCATTTACTGCGACCAATACAACTTCCGGCCCTCTTACAGGAGTATTTACAGTAACACCGACACAGCTTAATTGCTCCGGAGCGCCTACTACTTTTACAATAACAACTAATCCGCTTCCCGGACTTACCTTGGGTGCGTTTCCACAGGTTTGCGCAGGGGTTACAACAGCAACCTTGCCTTTTACCGGTTTGGTAAATATAGGGCCGTATAGTAATTCATTCAGCTATCTTGGTGGTAATCCTGCTCCCCAGACTTTCATAGTGCCTGCTGGTATTTACAGTGTTACCTTCGATATGACCGGCGGTATGGGCGGCAGTGATGATGAAAGTTTAGCTCCGAAGCCCGGTAAAGGCGGCCGTATTCAGGGAGTAATTAATGTTACTCCGAGCCAGCAGCTAAGTATTTTAGTTGGTGGTGCAGGTTTCAATGGCTCTCCATTCGGCGCGGCCGGCGGATTTAATGGTGGTGGCAGTGCCAGCTTTTATGGCGGCATAGGCGGCACAGGTTGCGGCGGCGGCGGTGGCGGCGCCTCTGATATACGTATCGGTGGAGTTGCTTTAACTAATCGGGTGGCTGTTGCGGCAGGCGGCGGCGGAAGCGGGTTTGATAACCCGGTTGGCGCTTATGCAGGTGGTGATGGCGGCGGATTAATAGGAGCTAACAGCGCTACTAATGCAGGCGGTTCAAATGCAGGTGGCGGCACACAGGTTACTTTTGGCGCAGGAGCTAATTATGCAGGTTGGTTCTCCGGAAGCAACGGTGCATCAGGTATGGGCGGCGATGGTAGTGTACAGGGCGTTTCCGGTGGCGGCGGCGCAGGTTATTATGGCGGCGGCGGCGGTATATGGACCGGCGGTGGCGGCGGATCATCGTACGCGGATCCAGTAACTACCACTTTGGTAACTTATACCCCTGGCTTTAACATAGGACACGGGCATGTAACGATTAATTATACAACTGTAGGAACATATGATTTAACATGGACAGGTGGTGCGGCAGGTCTGTTTACAGATGTTACCGCTGCTTCTTTACCTGCGTCTGCATTTACAATTGCAGTTCCTGCAACAGCTCCTTCAGGAATTTATACAGCCAATTTAAGGATTTATAATGGGATATGCGACAAGACATACCCGATAACTGTAACGGTTAATCCATTGCCTGATGTTATTCCTTCACCGGATATTGCCTATTGCAATACCATAGCAACTGCAGCAATAACCTTTGCAAGTTCAACAATTCCAACTTCTAAATTTTACTGGACTAACGATAATACAAGTATCGGCCTTGCAGCAAGTGATTCTATGATCATACCAATATTTACTGCAACTAATGCCAGCACCGTTTCACAGATAAGTAACATTATAGTTACCCCAATAGATTCAATAACAGGTTGCGCAGGCGCGCCGGATACTTTTGCAATAACAGTTAACCCAACGCCAACGTTGAGCAGTTCGCTTAATCCTCCGGCAATATGCAGTGCAGTTCCCGTTAATTATTTCCCGGGTACCGCTGATACAGCAATTACTACCTATACATGGAGCCGTTCTTTTACAGCCGGTATTAGTACTACAGGAAGTACGGGTTCAGGAAATATTACGGAAACGCTGGTAGATACGTTCACTTATCAGGTTATGGTGCCTTATGTTTATACTTTAAAATCCACATACAGTGGGTGTACTAATAAACAGACAGTAACCGTAACTATGAACCCAATACCAAAGCTTACTAATCCGTTAGCAGCGCCAAACCTAATAGATCCTCAAAACGATACTATATGTTCAGGTACTAATCTTTTATATGTTCCAAACAGCCTGACTCCAGGAACTACTTTTACCTGGATCCACGATCTTCCTGCAGGTCTCACTTATTCGCCAATTTCAGGAGTGGATACTGTAAATGAAGTGCTTAGCACTATTTCTTCAGGCAATGTCAAAGTTACTTATGCCTTTACCATGACTGCTTATGGCTGTTCAAATGGACAGAACGTTGTTGTAATTGTAAAACCAGTACCATCATTGAGCAGCGCTCATACTATTTCTTCTGTATGTTCTGGCCAGGATTCAATACTTTATCATCCTACGAGTGCAACAACCGGAACTATTTTTAACTGGAACCGTATCGCAGAACCTGGGATCATTCCTGGTACGTTTTTTGGCTTGAATGACATTCATGATATGGTTACAAATACTACACCTTTCCCTATAAAGGTGCCGTATGAATATGACCTCAGCTACAATGGCTGTCTTGCAAATCCGGATACTGTATGGGTAACAGTAAATCCAATACCAAAATTAACCAGCCCGCTTAATCCCGGCGCAATAGCATGTAGTGGTTCGCCGATTGCGTATCATGCAACAAGCAGTACAGATCCCTTCGTTACATATGCGTGGGTACGTCCTTCGCAAACCGGTATAAAAGAATTGTTTAATTCAGGTTCCGGAGATATTACCGAAACACTGACGGATACTACTAATCTTTCTGATACGGTTATTTATATATATACCACAAAGTATCTGACCTCAACATGTTTAAGTAAGGATACAGTTCGCATAATTGTAAACCCGACACCAGCTATCACCAGCCTGATTGCTGATACTGCTGTTTGCGATAGCGTAGGATATACTTATGTGCCGGGAAGCTCAACTCCGGGCGCTACATTTACATGGTCGCGTATTCATGTATCAGGTATTGATAATCCTGCTGTAACGGGTAAAATTGGAAATATCAAAGATACACTGACCAATTCTACTAATGTTAACGTGACTACTACCTATACGATCTCTGTATCCGCAAACGGTTGCACCGGCGCTGATAAGTCATTTAATATCACGGTACACCCTGATCCAAAGTTAGCGTCAACTCATACGCCCGAATATGTTTGTAATGGAGTGCCATTCGTTTATTATCCTTCCAGTTATACGCCAGGTACAACTTTCGACTGGACACGGGCACGGGTATATGGAGTAAATCCATTAACAAATTATGGGACCGGAAATGTGAGCGAGATATTATATGATAGCAACTATACACAACATACCGTTATATATAATTACCGGCTAACAGCTAATGGTTGTACAAATTTGCATTTTGAACAGGTGAAACTGATCGTTGCCCCCGGGCCGAGATTGCCTGGTATGACA
The DNA here is from genome assembly GCA_903887005.1 of uncultured Bacteroidota bacterium. GTDB lineage: Bacteria > Bacteroidota > Bacteroidia > Chitinophagales > Chitinophagaceae > Nemorincola. The sequence continues at coordinate 13,555 of CAISOH010000200.1, forward strand.
ACAAATGCACCTCTGAATCCATGCTCTAATACGCTTTTCCAGACTTTCGGAGCAGCAGCGCCACCAGCCAATGATATTACTTACGACTGGTATGCTAATAATGCTACTTTATGGTCACAGACAGCAAACCACCAATACGCTTATATAAACTTCAACTATCCTGGTATGTCTTATGTGCGCCTTATGGGTACAATAGGTACTACAGGGTGTAAGACTACAGATAGCCTTTTTGTAAACGTGGGAACTGGCGTGGCTGACAATCCTAAAGTAATATTCTACCAGGGAGAATTCATCTGCCTGCAGAGCAATATGGATACTTACCAGTGGGGCTATGATGATATTGCTACGTTCGCTTCAGTAGCCCTCACAGGTGCGACTATGCAGAATTACTATCTTCCTAATCCGGATCTCTCACATAAACGTTATTGGGTAATTACAAACCATAATGGTTGCATACAGAAATCTTATTATAACGGGCCATTAGGAATTGATGAATTAAATAACGGCGATTTGGGTGAAGTAAAAGTTTATCCAAACCCCACGCAAGACAATATTAATGTGGAAATGAATATTACCGGGGGAGGTGAAATGCAAGTGGAAGTATTAAATATGCTGGGCCAGAAACTAACTATGGTTCCTGCAATTAATCATAAAGCTACTATTGATGTTTCAAACCTTCCGGGAGGTTGTTACCTTGTTGACTGTTACCGCAATGGTGTTAAAATTGCTACTTCAAGGTTTATTAAAAATTAAATTTTCAACATTAAAAATCTTATAGATGAAAAAAATAGTTTTCTTGTTAATAGTAGCCTGCGGAACGCTATCTGCAATTGCGCAAGCGCCCGTTGCAGATAATAACATGGTAAATAGTAAGCCTGATATAGATAGTCTTAAGCCGAAATGGAAAGCGGACAGCTTTTTGTCCCGTTTTGTTCTTGACTTGAATTTTCTTGGCGGGATCCTTACACAGGATGTGAAAACAGCAAATACTAATCCTGGTTATTCAAATAACATCCCCAGCCTCACCAATATGGGTAAGCTTAAATTCACTAATGGTAATTCTTATGGGGTAGAAGCTCAAATCGGCTTTTTCTTTGGCTACAAAGCCCATTGGGGAGTAGGCCTCGGTTATTCTTACTTGCAGCAGTCCGGCGATTTGACATTAGATAAGTTTGATGTTCAGTATCAGTCTAAAGATAATGCAGGCGCCACTTTCAGGCAATGGATAACTGCCACTGCCCCCATAAAGGAGAAATTGATTATTACTCAAATGAACATTCCATTTGTACTTAAGTATAAAAACAGGTTCACCAGGAGGGTTGGTTTTACTGCTGATGCAGGTATGTTATACAACTTTCAAATGCAGAATTCTTATTCGACTGATGCTTCTTTTGATTACCAGGCTATTTATAAGTATGATGTTGACCAGGCTGGCAATTACGTTCCCGTTTATGACAACGGAGTAAACCCTGCGGTTAATGATTGGCTGATAACTAAGGCACAGTTAAATAAACATGCCGGTGGTGATTTGCCGGATTCATTTAATTCATATCGTAATCAGGGATATAATGTAGGTTTAGGTATAACACCTGACAAGAAAACCGGTAGTACTACTTATACAAAAGGTTCTCTCGGGTTTATTTTCAGGCCTGCACTTAATTTGTTCCTCTCCGACAGGGTAGCGCTTAATTTCGGATTGTATTATATGTACCAGCCGATCACAAATACTACCACTCACGGCTATCGTCTTACCGATAAATTAGGTGATTACACTTCTCTTACAAATTCTGTAAGTTCAACTGTGTATCAGTCTTATGGGTTTAATTTTGGGTTGCGTTTCTTTCTCCATCCTCCTAAAGACGCTGATCATGACGGTTTGCCTAATAAATGGGATAGGTGCCCTGTTGATTCAGGTCTGTGGATATATAAGGGATGTCCTGACAGAGACGGTGATGGTATTCCTGATATTGAGGATTCCTGTGTTACTGTTCCGGGTGTACTTAAATTCCATGGCTGCCCTGATACAGACGGTGATGGAATACATGATAAGGAAGATGCTTGTCCTACACAGCCGGGTCCATTGAGCACTCACGGATGTCCTGACAGGGATGGTGATGGTATCGCTGATAAAGATGATGCATGTCCTGATCAGCCAGGTTTGGCAATATTCCATGGTTGTCCGGATCAGGATGGTGATGGAATACCTGATAAGGATGATAAGTGCCCGACAGAGTATGGTCCTAAGAGCAACAATGGTTGTCCGTTGCCTCCGCAGGTAATTGAAGGCAAGAATACAAGGCCTGATGTTGCAACGCCTATCCTGTTCGACCTCAATCAGACCACCATACATCCTGCTTCTTACCCGATTTTGATGGAAGCAATCATTGAGCTGAATGAAGATGAATCTTCTACAATCATTATTGATGGTTATACAGATAATATCGGTAGCTCTAAATACAACCAGGGATTATCTAACAGGCGTGCAGATGCGGTTAGAAATTACCTGAAGAATAACGGTATCTCTGTTAAGCGTCTTAAGACAGTAGGTCATGGCCTTGAAAATCCGGTGGCTCCTAATGAAACTCCGGAAGGAAGAGCTAAGAACCGTCGCGTAACAATGACGTTAAAGCATAATAAGTAAAGAATCATCGCGGTTAGCTCCGCATTAATATCATCGGCTGTCTCTCCAAAGAGACAGCCGATGTTTTTTTATGGAGTTTGCCGTTGGAAGTTAACAGTATTAGTTCTTGAGAAATAGATGCTGGAAATTTTAAAGACGCATTCATGAGGAGCCCGGTCCTGAAGAGATGTGATTAACTGGCGCAGGAAAAGACATTACAGATTGAAAGCAAAACCTGTAAACATTGGATACTACAGATATTATGGGGCCCGTAATTCTGAAGTGAGGAATTTTACCTCTGTGGATTACATGAGACTGAATTTGATTGCCGGAGTCGGTAATCCGCGTAAAAATGCAGTTCAGCCTTTATTCCGTATTTGAAAACCCTCTCATTTTCCAAACACCGTACATGGCTTCTTTTACAATACCGCTGCTCATTTTTGATACGCCTGCTTTGCGATCTCTGAAGGTGATGGGCACTTCTTTTATTTTGAAACCGAGCTTCCAGGCACGGTACTTCATTTCTATCTGGAAGGCATAACCTATAAAGTGGACCTTATCTAATGGTATCCTGCTCAAAACCCTCCTGTTATAGCATACAAAGCCCGCTGTAGGATCGTTTACCGGCATCCAGGTAATTAGTTTTGTATAAAGAGCGCCACCTTTTGAAATGAATATGCGGTCCCATGGCCAGTTAACAACTTTCCCACCCTGTGTATATCGGGATCCTACTACTACATCGGCTCCTTTTGCACATGCTTCATAAAGACGGGTAAGGTCTTCGGGATCATGAGAAAAATCGGCATCCATTTCAAAGATGTACTCATATCCGTTTTGCAATGCCCATTTAAATCCGGTAATATAGGCAGTCCCCAGGCCGAGCTTGCCTTTTCGTTCAATGAGATGCAACCTTCCCGTAAATTCCTTTTGCAATTCTTTTATGATATCCCCGGTGCCATCGGGCGAGCCATCATCTACTACAAGCAAATGAAAGCCGCCAGGCAATGAAAATACCTTCCGGATAATATTTTCAATATTCTCCCTTTCGTTATAGGTTGGTATAATTACAAGTTTGTCCAAATGGGCTAAAAAAATTAAGAGGGCAAAATAATGATTATGTAACGAATTCTGTTAAAATTATTTTCTAAGGAACGTTGACGAAATAAAATCCACTAAGTTGGATAGTTGTTTTTCTTTTATGCAAGGCGCAAAATCTGCGAATAGTAAGCTATTTAAAGACTTTTGCAACGAAGCAGAAATGGAAAAGAACATTTAAATTGGTGGATTTTATTTTGTCATCGTTCCTAAACTTTTAATCCGGCTTTTTTCAGCTTCATGCGATTCAGTATTTCAGATATCTTTTGCTTGGTATGCAGTGAGAAATCTGCCTGCATCATCCAGTCGTAATACTGAGGTTCGCTATTGAAGATATCTTCCACTTTTTTTCCTTTATGCTTGCCGAAATTGAAAACGGGATGCCCTTCTTTCATTACGATCCGTCGGGCATAGTCCACATATTCATCCGTATGGGTGAATTGGTGGAGTGTTGGAACATCGGAGCCTATTTCAGGGTATCTTTCCAGTTGTGCTTCCAGCACATCCATGGTTGCGAGTATATCAGCTTCCGCGCTATGTGCGTTTTCCAGTTCTTTTGCACAATAAAAGCTATATGCAGCGCTGAGGGTGCGGGCTTCCATTTTGAAAAATATCTGCTGCACGTCAATCATATTGCGCTCTGTAAAATCTACATTAACCCCGGCGCGTAAAAATTCTTCAGCAAGTAATGGCAGGTCGAATTTACTGGAGTTATATCCTCCGAGGTCGCATCCGCGCATCCATTCATATAGATTGTGGGCAATCTGTTTGAACGTCTGGCAGTTTTTAACGTCTTCATCTTTTATTCCATGAATCAATGTTACTTCCGGAGGTATCGGGATACCCGGGTTCAACCGTTTTATGTATTTGTCACGCTTGCCGTCTGCCGACAATTTTATTAAAGCAAGTTCCACAATACGATCTTTTGCATTGTCAGTACCTGTTGTTTCAAGGTCGAAAAAAATTATGGGCCTTTTTAATGTCAGCTTTGGCATGTGTGTATTTATAAATTCTACTGCGAACTTACGGTATTCCAGTCAATTCCGTCAAAAGTTCCTGAACTCATCAGTAATAAAAAAACTGGTTTCTCTTTATTTCTTATCATTTTCTTTACCGTTTCCTCCAGCTTCGCTTTCTCATCAATGATATTAACGTCATTTCGTCCGAAATATTTTTTAACATTGGACGGTTCCAGCGGAGGCAATCCTTTGAGGTTTAAAGCATGATGGCTGAAATATACTATAGCCTCATCGGCGGCATCCATACTATGGCCGTATTCAGCCAGGAATTGCTCATTGAGGCTGCTGAAAGTATGTAGTTCAAAACAGGCAATGAGGTGATGTCCCGGATATGCCTCTCTTACAGCATTGAGTGTGGCTTTGAGCTTGCTGGGGGCGTGTGCGAAATCACGGTAAACCAACAGATCCGTTTCTTCTTTTACTTTCTCTAATCTGCGTGCAGCTCCGGTAAATGAAGCTATCGCTTTATAACAATCATTTTCTGAAACGCCCAGTTCCATGCATACATCAATTGCCGCCTGCATATTCAAAAGATTATGCCTGCCGAATACGGATACTTTCACAGGCCCGGTCCCGATAGCTATCGGGATATCCATCACAGGGAATCCTTCTTCATAATGGAAGGGTGGTGTTTCATATGGTACTGCTGATAATTTTTGCCCTGAAGTTTCTATTACCCTTCTTACTTCGCTGTCTTCATTGTTGTAAAATACCTTAACCCCTTCATCCAGGCCTTGCAGGTACTGTTCAAACTGGTTAAAGTAAATTTCATAAGTTGGAAATACATTTATATGGTCCCATGCTATTCCACTCAATACACTGATGTGCGGATGATAGAAAAATATTTTAGGCCTTTTTTCTTCAACGGAGGCAGGGTATTCATCTCCTTCCAATACTATTAGCGGTGCGTCAGTCAGTTGCACGGATTGGTCGAAACCCGCTACCCTGGCGCCTACCAGGTAATCAAAACTGATGCCTTGGTGTTTCAGTATATGCATGACCATTGATGTAATGGTCGTTTTCCCATGACTGCCGGCAATAACTACTCTTTTCTTGTTTTTACTGACTTCATATACATATTGCGGGAAAGAGTAAATGGGGATACCGGCTTTTTTTGCTGCAACCAGCTCAGGATTGTCGGCCTTGGCATGCATACCCAGAACTATAGAGTATATACCAGGTGTTATCTTTTCAGGGAACCAGCCAAAATTTTCAGGTAACAGGCCTGCGGCATTAAGGTTGCCTTTAGCCGGATCCGTAATTTCATCATCGCTTCCGGTAACTTTATACCCCTGCCGGTGCAATGCCAAAGCTAACTGATGCATTATTGCTCCGCCAATGGCTATAAAATGAATGTGTTTCATAAATTTTTTTGTATCTTCGTACAAAGTTAAACGAGCTTTTTACTATTCATAATTATTTTGGTATGCGGTTATTTTCAAAATTCCGGCGTAGTGCCCCAATTATAGCCATTATTGTGCTTTTAATGATTTCTTCGTGCACCGGTTCGAGAAGATACGGTTGCCCAAATCATATGTTTACACCTACTTTGGTACGTTAATTGGTATGCCACCACTTTATAGAACGGCAAACAATTGCGCAAAGTATATTACCTGCCTGTTTTCAGACAGGTGAGAAAATAAACCGAAAAATTTAATCCCTTTTTTAAGTACAGTAAAAATGTTGGTTGCAAAAAAAAGCCGCCTGTTTTTACATGGACAGCTTGCTCTATATGACAATCCTGAATTATTTGAACCTGTACCCTATATACGCATGTATAGTGCGTGTCATCCATGCCTCCGAGGTGAAGACAGACATACCACTTCTTAAATTGGAAATACCATAAATGTAACGTACGCCGGCATTAAAGTGCTTTGTTATCCTTGCATCAAGACCAAGAACACCTGAAAAATTACTTGATTGAAAGTAGTTGATTGGATCTAAGGTATTATTTGGAGCAATATCCTTGATAGAAATGAAAGTACTGAATTGAGGACCTGCTTGGATCCAAATTTTCGGCAATAATTCGTATTCAAGCATAACTGCAATATCGGCATTTATGAAGCTGAAATAAGTAGTGCGCAATGAATCCCCTGTCTCCAACTGCAGATTATACCTGGCAGAACTAATCATGGCTTCAGCTTGTATGCCCCATTTTTTTTTTGTAGAAACCACAAAAATTCCTCCAGCTATTCCAGGGGAAAAGTCTTGTTTAAAAGTTTCATTACCTGTTATCTGGTTGAAATTGGCGCCAAGCTTTATACCGTAGCTAACTTTAGTAAGGGTGTCTTTATGCATATAAAGAGAATCGGCAGGCTCAATAGGCGCTGATTGGGCATAAATAATCCCAGGGAATGATAATGCCGCTAATAATATAGTTAATAAAAGTTTACTTTTCATCAGGTGCATGTGATTTTAAACAGAAAATAAAATTAAGAGGCGTTGCCATGCAACGCCTCTATTTAAATTATTTTACAGGAATCTGAAACCTAAATAAGCCTGTATCGAGCGGTTCTTCCAGGCGTCAGTTGATCCCGGAAGAGATTTATTATTCATATCTGAAAATCCGAGTATATAACGGGCGCCAACAACTAAATGTAACGGGAGTTTTACCTGGAGTCCGATAACGCCATCAAAATCTGTTGTATTGAAATATTTCTTTATGTCGTTGCTGTTGTTATCTTTGGCAGTGAGCATTTTGCTGAATTGCGGGCCTAATTGAAGCCAGATACGTGGAATTAATTTGTATTCAAATAAAACAGGAATATCTAAAGATAATGTCTTTATATATCCCCCTCCGGTTGAAGCATCAAACTTTGCTGACTTCACCAGTGCTTCCACCTGAACACCAATTTTGTTTTTAGACACACCAAGAAAAGCGCCGCCAACAACGCCCGGTTTGTATGCCTGTTTAAAATCAGAGCCTGTAATCTGGTTAAAATTTGCACCGAGTTTTAATCCCAAATCAACTTTAGGAAGTGCTTGTGTAACCTTGGAAACTCCGGGGATCTGCGCCTCAGTGTTATTTGAAAATAATAATGCCGCTGATAATGCGATGAACAATAGTGATCGTTTCATTTTGAGTATGTTTTTTGCAAATGTAATACACAAAAAGTATGCCTTTCTTTTAATTATTCATAATTATTTGTGTGCTGCCTTTATTCCTTGCCGGAGCCTCCTGATTTTTTGTAAATTTTAATTTTACATTTACAGCCGATGCATAATAAAATTAACAGTTCCCATGATGAAAACAGCACATTAAAAGCCGCGGCGGTTGCTATACTGGCTTTGATAGCTGTGCTGCTGGGACTGTCAGTTTTATTCTACAAAGAGCGGATGCTGTTCATTGACGCCCCGCATATTTTATTCAGTATCATAAACGATGGCGTATTGCAAATCACAGAGCACCGTTACGGGTCGTTCATCACGCAGATAGTGCCCTTATTAGGTGCAAAATTGCATCTTCCGCTCCGTGTTTTGATGGTCATGTACTCTGCAAGTTTTTTTTTATTTTTTCTGACTGTAGCATTCTTACTGGTGTATAAATTCAGAAATTATGGATTAGCAATATTATTTGGTCTTTACCTTACACTATTTGCTGGCGATACTTTTTACTGGCCAAATAACGAAGTTCACCAGGGTATTGGCTGGCTGTTTTTAGCCTTAGCTGTCAGTTTTTATATGGCCCGGAAAAAGATGCCGTTTCTGCCATCGCTTTTGTTGTTTGTCTGTTCTTTTTATCTGGCAATATGGACACATCCGTTGGTGATGCTGGTAGCTGTTTATCTATGGTTTTTTTACTGGTTAGATAAGAAGGCGTGGCCATATTCAAAGGTACAGTCTTATATATATACGGGGATTCTGCTGGCACTATCGTACTGGAAGTTTTACCAGGGTCAGCACCATGGTTACGATAGTTGTAAAATAGAGGTGGTAACACAGTTTAATCCCGGGCAGTTCAAAACCATATTTAGTTCCCCGCAGTTTCGTTTTTTTGTGAAAGGCTGCTTTACCAATTACTGGCTTTTTGTTACAGTATTTATCACCGGTCTCTTTGGCTTGATGAAAGAAAAAAAGTACTTGCTGCTAATATATACATTGCTGTTTGCAGCAGGTTACTGCATGCTTCTTTTCATTACTTTCCGGGATATTAATACAAACAGGTTTTATCTCGAAAGCGAGTACATGCCCCTTTCAATTATCTGTTCTGCCCCATTTGTATATTATGTCCTTCCTAAACTAAATTGGAAAGTTAGCGTTGCTTTAATTGTCCTTACTTGTTTCATCCGCCTTGCATATATCTGTAGCGCAGTCACGCCATTTACTGGCAGACTGGCCCTGATGGAAAAGATCAGTGCGAAAATGAAAGAAAAGAATCTTACTAAGGTCATTATTACAAACTCTGAGAAAGATGTAAATGATATTCTAATCATGAATTGGGGAGCGCCTGTGGAGAGTATCATAATGTCACAATTAAAAGGTGAGATGCCCCAGCGGACATTTATTTTTTTAAATGCTGATGAAATAAAGGCCATGCCTGTCAGCAGTAACGATACCCTTATAGGTTGCTGGAAATTGTGGCCGAAGAATAAAATTAACAACCATTATTTCCGGATGGATACATGCGCCCAATACCAGGTGGTGGATTATGGTAAGTTGATGGAATAGTGAATAAATTGTAAACAATATTTCCGGCAATCACTCCCTCTTCCCCGTTAGTTTAAAGGTATTCCCATCCAGGTATATTTAGTAAACATACCTGCCCGTCCGAATTTTCCTTTGCTGAAATATTTTTCCAGCCATACTTTCTGTTCGATCAGATGGTTTATAGCATCTTCAATTGAATTATTGAATGTGATAATCAATTTAGCAATACTGGCATCAGGTTTTTTAATACGCTCCATCATGTTTTTTGCTTCCAGTACCTTATTATATGCGGCGTCAAACATTCCCTGTATTTCAGCGTCGCTAACCATCGGTTTGAACTGGTTATTCCTGTATTGGATAAATGCATTAAAATTGTTTACCCCTGCAGTATAATCAGTTACTGCGCTATTGTATAACTCTATTTTTTCATTATGGCTCGTCACTTCTTTTTGGTTCCTGTCTGTCTCAATCGCCCTTTTTAAATGCTCAAGCTGGTCAAAGATCATTGCATTCTTTACGCCATTCGCTTCAATTCTTCTTGATGTGGATTCATTTTGCTCCTGCAGGCTTTGTTTATCATATGCTGCAATAGAATCAACATAACTAAAGTAGGGCTTGGATTTATTTTCCTGGATTTTTCCTTCATAAAATTCCTGGTTAGTTACAGGGTAATTTAAAAACTCCCACATAGGGTCGAAGGGCATGTGTGATTTTATCAGTTTTGATGGAGGAACTTTATAGTAAGCGTTATTAATTTTCTTTACAAATTTAGCATTGCTCATATAGCCGGAACCCCATGTAGGATCGAACAGGAACCAGCTTCCTTTTACAAGGACAGCGCACCAAACATGCGGAATATAATCGGCAAAGCCATTTTGTTTGGTATAACCCCTTATTATATAAGACCGAAGCCCGCTCTTTTGGCAAATCTCATTAAAAAGGGCTGCATAATTAGCGCAGATACCTTTCCTGTTTTTAAGAGCATTTGTAATTTTTTCGCCTGTTGTTTCATAGAAATTGATAGCAAACATATTTTCAACGTCGTATGATATATTAGTTGCAGTCCAGATAAATATAGCTCTTACGATATCCGAATCCTCGGAGAAATTGGTTGCAATATATTTAGCAATATCCAGTGTTGTACCGGTTTGCGCCTCAGGTATAGCTAATGCTTTTTTATCCGTCAATTCATACTGATTACTAATTTTTTTCGTATTCCCTTGCTTTTGAGCTTTTGATGTAAGTGATGATATTCCTAATATAGTAACTAAAGTCGCAGCCCTCATGAAAACCCAGGATTTAATTAACGGGGAAGACATTTTCGATTTACACTTACAGTTTACAGAAATTATATTCTCAATAAAAATCATATTCATAATTACTACGTCCTTATCATTTTCTCTGACAAAGCGTTTCATCAAAGGTATGATTTTAGGACAAAAGGCGGTTATTCAAATTCACTGTGACTCGTTCTGGTTAACTTTCTTAACTCCTCAGCCTTTCAACCGAAAAAGGCCCTTCCGAAAAAAGCAGATCAAGTATGCTCAGGTCGGGCAGAAAACCAATGCGGTCTTCAAATACCTGGTAATACTTTGGTGATGCCGTTATTATTTTACTATTGCGCAAATCAATCACTTCCTTTGGATAATCTTTTACAAATACCTCCGTTTCCTGTATCTCAAATTTCAGTTTTAATTGTTGCCGTACCCACCGGACAGATGCCCTGTTAAAGTCAATAAGGCTGATAAAGGGAGTCTCAAACAAAGGTTTCAGGCTGTCTTCGTAATGATCGAAATATGGACTGCGTTTGTAAACAGATACTAATGTGCGCCAGTGCTGTGTTTGCCAGCGGTCGCCATTATATATCTGCACTTCTTTCATTGGCACATGCTGGTTCCGGCCATTTACAAGCGGCACACTTAGCTTTATACTGTTATTAGCTCCCGATATGTCATACCTGTTGCGGGAAGTCATTTTTTGAAAATATTCACCCGAATCAAGTATCACTATATCAGCTTGTGCGGCCTGCATCCACCAGCTAATACAAGGAAATATGAAATAAGGAGAGACTATAGTCATGATATTGTGGCAAATTTACTAAAAGCTTGTAGTTTTTATCAGCTTTTAATGGCTACTTTAAAGCATCTGCAACACGCTTTCTTTTATTGATGATATACACAGCTGCCATACCCAGCACGCCTCCAATGGCAGTATGTAGCAATACCCGTTCTCCTAAAAATGCCCACGAAGATACTGCTGCGGCCAGCGGCACCAGAAAAATAAAGCTGCTGGCTTTTTCTGCGCCTAACCGGGTAGTGGTATAAAAATATACGGTAGTAGCGAGTGTGGTAACAATAGCTGAACTGAAAAAGAGATTTCCCCAAAACAAATTATCACTTATCCGGGTTACTAAACTCAATTCATGTACATCCATTAAAGGAAGCAGGCAAACCAAGGTTACGAGGTATTGCCATAAACTAAAACCTAATGAAGAACCATACATGGCGCTCCTGGCGGTAAGCCTGCTCATGACAGCCCATGTAAAAGAAGCCAATAAAAAATATAGATTTCCGCTGTCAAAAACAGCCCCTGCATTGTCCCAGACCTTCAGTAAAATACTGCCAGCTATCAAGCCCAGTAGAAGGCCAATCGTTTCGTTTTTTGAAGGGTATCTTTTGCTTAATATGATACCTGTTATGTAAGACATGATAGGATTCAATGTGGTTACCAGCACACCTCCTGCGCCAGCCGAACCGCTCTTCAAACCCTTAAAAAAGAAATAGCTGTACAATGCCAGTAAAACGCCCGACCCAATTATTGCCGGGACACCTGCTTTCGTTACTCTGAAACTGGTTTTGAGTAACAATAAAATAGGGAATAGGGTAGCCACCACAATGATATATCTATAAACAATGAAGTTAATAGCGGAGCTATAATGTGTAAGTACCTTCCCCGATGGCCAGCTTAAGCCCCATAGGAACATACTGATGATCATTCCGCCCACCAACGCATTTTCGGCTACATGTTTATTTTTCATCTTAACTCTTCTGTTAATTAATTTTGGTTTATTCAGGGTCTTTTGCCACTGCCCGGAATTTGCAGGTGTCAAGGTACTAAAGCGGAGCAATACCCCAAAAGCTTTTTGCAGCGTATGCCGGATGCCCGAAATTTTTACAGATTCCCATTTGATAAAAATACAACCACTCTCAAACTATTTTAATATTTTTACCCCTATTGTTTCAATCAGCTACATGTCAGCCAAAACAAAGAAATCAATGCCGGTAACTCAGGTGAAACCAAGGCAGATAAAAACTGCTGTTAAGAGTGACGTTGGCGCAGGTATCCCTAAGTGGGCGATCATAATTGTTTTGGTTTTTACCGCCTTTCTTTACAGCAAGGCGCTGGATAATGGCTTTACCTATATGGACGATGACTATTACGTTCTCAAAAACTATTATCTCCGCGATTTTAGTTTTAAGGGTATTTGGGCGATTTTTACCCATTTTTATTCTTTCAACTACCACCCGCTCACCTCTATTTCCAATTTAATTGAATATACCATTTGGGGTTTAAATCCATGGCCCTACCACTTCTTTAATGTGCTGCTGCACCTGCTTAATGTCTGGCTTGTTTACAGATTAGCAGAACAGCTTAGCGGCAAAAGGTTTACCGCTCTCGTTGTCGCCATTCTGTTTGCCGTACATCCTATGCATGTGGAATCTGTGGCATGGGTAGCCGAGCGTAAAGATGTATTGTACACAGCGTTCTATTTGTCTTCTCTGCTGCTTTACCTGCGGTCTATCAGGTCAGGCTTCACAGCTAGCAATTATGTTATTGCATTAGCGCTTTTCCTTGCCTCACTTCTTTCCAAATCGGCCGCAGTTACGCTCCCTGTGTTGTTGTTAGCTATTGACGTCTATAAAGGAAGAAAGATAAATGCAAGGTTAATTCTGGAGAAAATTCCTTTCCTGCTTTTATCCCTGTTATTTGGGATTCTCGCTGTTATGTCGCAGCTTTCCGGAGGTGCGATCAATGATCTTGGATTGAGCTACAATTTCATTTCAAGGATATTCCTCTTTACTGCGGGCCTTTCCTCTTACTTCCTGAGGTTGATTGCTCCTTTGAATTTATCAGCCATTCATTATTTTCCCGATGTACATGGCGACCCCTTACCCTGGTATTATTATCTGTCATTGCCGTTTATAATATTGATTGCATGGCTGGCGGCAAGGCGTTCGGCATTCAGGAAAGAAATAATATTCGGTATCTTCTTTTTCCTGATTACCATTTCGGTAATGCTGCAAATTGTTACCGTGGGATCGGCGCTTACCACCGAACGATATACCTATGTCTCTTATATAGGCTTGTTTTACATAATCGGGCAGTGGATGACCGGCATGTGGGAAACTAAGTATGGCAATATGGTTGCCGTAGTGTTTGCCTTGTTCGTGCTTACTTTTTCTGCGCAGGCATATAACCGTATTGGCGTTTGGAAAGATAGTAATACGCTGTTTACTGACATTACTGAAAAAGACCCTGATAACTGGCGTAACGCCTTCGTTTATTACTATTGGGGGATTTCTAAAAGCTCTGAAGGTTTCAAACAGGAAGCCATTGATAAATATACCAAAGCCATAAACCTGAAACCTGATTATGAAAAAGCATACATTGGCAGGGCGCTTGCATATAATGAGATACACAACACCAAATCCGCAATAGCTGATTACAGCAAAGCGCTTTCGCTAAGACCCAACAACGCTGAAACCTACAGTGCCAGGGGGTGGGCCTATTATCAATCAGGGGATAAAATAGCAGCTATGAATGATTATAATAAAGCCATATCGCTTGATCCGAAATTTCCTGAGGCATACAATAACAGGGGGTGGGCTTACTATGAATCAGGCGATACAAAATTCGCTATAGCTGATTTCGACAAAGCCATTATTCTGAACCCTACTTTTATCAAGCCATATTATAACAGGGCGGCAATAAAAGTCAATTCCAATGATTTAAAAGGCGCCATGAAGGACTATAATGAGTTAATAAAGATCAATCCTGAAGACAACAATGCATGGTACAGCCGGGGTGTAGCCCGTTTCAACATGAAAGACCCCAAAGCCTGTGAAGACTGGAAAAAATCCTCAGAGCTTGGAAATGAAGACGCATTCAGGATGATTAGCCAGTATTGCAGGTAGATGTTGGTTAATCGGTTAAAGGGTTAATTGGTTAATGAAGTTAAAAGGTTAAAAGCTTAATTGGTTATGGAAGTTGAAAGGTTAAAAGCTTAAGAAGTTAATACGCACCTGCAGGGTATATATGTTCATAGATGTCCCACACTTTTTTCCAGTGTGGGACATCTACCAACAGCCCACTCCAATAATCCATCCCGAATACCTTATCCGCTAATCATCACATTAGTTAATCATCACATCAGCTAATCAAAAAAAAGATGATTATTCACCATTACCTTCCCGTCCTTACTTTTGGATATAATTACGGCATCCGCAGGGCGGAGTAGTAATTCATCCATAACTTTATAAGTAGGGTAAGGATCATTCACTAAAACACACCTTACAAACCTGCAGGCGGGTTCTATATCAAAATACACCGATGTCCGGAACCACATTCCTTTATTGTCAACGCTTTCTTTGGTAAATGCACTTATTTTTGAGAGCAGTTTACCATTACTATCCAATGATTGCAGGTTGACTAATGGCGATCTGTAATCCTTATCATCCAGCAGGAACCAGCAGGAGAACTCATATTTCCGGGTTTCACCCGTGGGCTTTATAGGTATCGTTGCAATTGTCAGGCTGTCCTTATCCACTTCCCCGAATGCCCCGCTGCCGAAAAGCCGCTCATTCGCTTGTTTTGAATCAAAGTGGTCGATATACCAGTCGCCCTTTGCTCCTATACAAGTATCACCAGACGGCAGATGAGGCAATATAGTCTTTACATAATCTGCATTTTTTTTATCATTTGCCAGTATCCTTTCCGGATAGCAGGCATAGATATAACAACTGAAATGATGCCCGAGGTATTCCGATGCTTTAAACAGAGATTGCTGGTCGGGATCAATGGGAGTCCCGTCATATTGCAGCAATAGAAAAGGTTTTTTGCTTACCAGGTCGCGGAGCATGGGCTTGTCTGCATAAGGCCCGGCTGCGGTCTTTACCTGTTTCTCCGTTATAGACCACGAACTGCGTGACATCATCACGTCAACAACCGGAAGGTGGAATTGCAGGGACACGCGGCTGCCTATCGACCATGGCCAGCTTGGGTCTCCGCCCACCCATAGTTTTTCAGATCCAGCAAAGAACAACGGCATCAGCATAATCCCCTGGAAGTCGCTGCCTTTATAATGCTGTTGTTTCAGGTATTGGGGCCATTTTATTTCTTCATCATAAAAAAAGAACTTATCGCAGATCTGCACCCCTCCCGCTATAACCTCCCTGATATTTTTTACATAACGGCTTACATCAAGGCTCCAAAACCCTATTGTGCCCAGCAGTATTCCATAAGCGATCAGCGGTTTGTGCTGTGCAAGGTACCGCCGGTAATATACATGAATCACTACCGCCGCATATACAGTGGCGATATAGTAGAATGACCAGCTAAAGCGCCCCATGGCCCTGAACTGCTTGAATATGGACAAATAGGTAAGCAGCCATTGCATATGCCAGATAAAGGGGATCCCCATGGCCAGCATCAATGAACCTGTGGCGATAAAAAGCCAGATGGGTGAGAACCCCTGCTCTGAAATAATAAATTCATCGCCCGGCCTTTTACGTATTTTTTTGGCAATGCCATTGTATGCCGAAATGAGAATAGCAAAAACAGCAACTAATCCTAAATAGGTATAACCTTCACCGCCCTCTGAAAATTTAGTAAACTTGGTCTTATAACGGATATACTGCCAGAAGTAAGAAAACGGGGAACTTACAATGTCTTTTATATGAGTTACATATTCCAGGGTGTTCAAAGGAAAAGCTGGTCTGTCTTTAACCGGGTCTGTCAGGGCGATACTAACCTTTATCAGCACGAATAATGTAACCGCCACTACCAGCATTGGCAGTATATGCCTGAACCGCGCCGCCAAGGGTGTTTTAATTAAGATGAGATAACCTGCCGCGTAAAACGCTATCCAGAAGAATAGGGTAGCACCAATATACAGATGTATGAATGCCATGATAAACCCCATAATGAATATATATACTGGCCATTTCCATTTGGAAGAATAATGGTACATCAGTGTCCAGTAAAACAGCATGGGTACGGGGCAGAGGTAGGAAAGCGAGAAGTGCGCCCTTATTCTTAATACCTGCGGTGCGAATAAATTAATAAGGCAGGCAAAAAGTATGGCGATAAAAGGCTGTACGCCGAAACGAGCCAGTATTTTATAAGTAAACACTATCGCAAGCACATAGCTCAGGGAAATAAGCAGGTTCATAGCCGCAAGCGCCTCCCTTATAGTTAGCCCCTTGAAATGCTGGAGCATACCCGATATGACAGGTTGCCCGTCGGCATAAATGATATGCTCGCCATACGGATAATTCATGCCCTCAAACCATATGCCATGCCCGTAAATAGCATGGTAGAGGAAAGTGAAATAGTTCTTGCCGCAGTCGCCGCCCAACTCTATGATCACATGTCCCGGATCAGTAACCATGTACGAGAGTATCCACGTAGTAGCCCCTACAGCAAATACTACCGCAACAATAAGCCATAGAAGGGATTGCGACTTTTTCATCCGAAGGCAAAATACAATAATTCAGGGTATGGAAAAGAGGAATTATTTCTTTATTCTTTGTCACATTATCAAAACAAATGATTATTCACCATCATTTGCCCATCCGCCGACTTAGATATAATGAAGGTATCAACCGGGCGCAGCAATAGTTCGTCCAATACTTTATCAGATGGATTGGGTTCGTAATTGGCGTGAGGATAATATACACATACATTATAAAATCCGGCTAATTTGATAAGTAAATTATATTATGTGAAATGCTTGATTTCTCATGGTGAAATATTATAAAAAAGATAAGTGCATATTTTGAGTTAATCAGTTTTCTTTTGCTTACTTTCGCTGCACTTCAGGCATTAACCCATGAAAGAGAAAGTACATACCGAACAACATTTCCATAGTTCCGAGCTTGTTACAGATATAGTTATAGGTATGAGCGATGGGCTGACCGTACCTTTTGCACTGGCGGCCGGCCTAAGCGGTGCCGTGCATGATACACACGTTATAGTTATTGCCGGACTTGCAGAAGTAGTAGCAGGTTCCATAGCTATGGGATTGGGTGGATACCTTGCCGGAAAAACAGAAATAGACCATTATAATGCGGAGCAGAAAAGGGAAGAATGGGAAGTTGACAATCTGCCGGAACGCGAAAAAGAAGAAGTACGGGTAATATTTGCCGGTATGGGCCTGAGTGATGAAACCCAGCACCAGATTGTGGATGAAATGGCTAAAGACAAAGCAAAATGGGTGGAGTTCATGATGCGCTACGAACTTGGCCTGGAAAAACCGGACGCTAAACGAGCCCGTAACAGCGCACTGAATATCGGCCTTTCATACGTAGTTGGCGGGCTTGTGCCATTGTCGCCATACTTCTTTACATCTACTCCGATTGACGGACTAAAATGGTCTGCTATAATCACAGTGGTCTGCCTGTTCATTTTCGGATTTTTTAAAGCAAAATTTACCGGGCAGAACAAACTGGAAGGAGCCTTCCGGGTTATGCTTATCGGATCAGTAGCTGCTGCAGCGGCATTCTTTATTGCAAGGCTGTTTAATCATTAGCCCCTTATACCAGACACTTTTTACTCCATGAAAAAAAAAGGTTTTTCATCTTTACATTTATGCTGTAAAGTATTGCTTTATGAAAAATCTCCCCCATGCATTTCTTTCATGGCTGCCTTTAGCTGTTGCAATTGTATTTATTTATGGGTTCACCTACCTCGCTATCCAGCAATACATCCGCCTTTCTGCCAATGAAATACTGGTGCAATATGCAGAAGGCACAAAAGAAAGGATTGAGAAGGGAGCACCCTTATTACACGCAATAACAGGATTAGAACCTGTTGACATGCAAAAAAGCTTGTCTCCCTTTGTAATTATCTATGATAAAGCAGGAACAGTTCAAACGTCAAGCGCTACATTACATGGAATAGCGCCTAAACTACCCGCCGGAGTATTTGCCAAAGCAATGCAAAACGGAGAGAACAGGCGTACCTGGCAACCTGAAACCGGCATTCGAAATGCAATTGTGGTCATACCTTACGCTATTACCGGGCAGGAAGGTTTTATTGTTGCAGGCCGTTCATTAAGAGAAATCGAAAAAAGAGAACAATTTTTGCGAATTCAAATAGCAATAGGTACTATTACTACATTAATTGCTACATATGCAATCGTATTAATTATACATATTACGAGGAGGCGCATAATGCAGATGCCAAAATAAAACCAAAGTCAATGGAACAGAAAAAAACAATGTTGTTTAACTCCCGCAGAAAAAGCTTTTCGTATGCTTTTCAGGGATTGAGGCTGATTTTCAAGCAGGAGCCAAATGTAAAATTACACACCATAGCAACAATTATAGCCATAATTGCCGGCATTATCAGGCACCTCAGCCCAATGCAATGGGCAGTTATCATTTTCGCAATCGGGCTGGTATGGATTACAGAAGCATTGAACACCTGTATAGAAAAGCTCTGCGATTTCTGCTGTGAAAATACAATTCATCCATCCATAAAAATAATCAAAGATATTGCAGCAGCAGCGGTATTGATCTCCGCTTTTGTGAGCGTTGCTGTTGGGATAATTGTATTCTTTTTCTAAAATAAAAAACCCGGGGCACTGTATTGGTACAATTTTTTGGTTTTCACTTTTGACTTTTGACTTCAATATACACCATAGGGCACTCCACTCATCCTATAGCAGATTTTATCGCTATGCTGCACTCCTTTGGGATACAAGTGCTGGCGGATATACGTAGTATGCCCGGCTCAAATAAATACCCACAATTTAACCAGGCCTCCTTAGACAAGTCATTAAATGAAGCAGGCATAAAATACATTCATATACCTGAGCTTGGCGGGCGGCGCAAGCCACGGCCTGATTCCATTAATATCGCATGGCGCAATAAAGCATTCATGGGTTATGCAGATTATATGGAAACCACCGGATTTAAAACCGGGATAGAGAGGCTGGAACAAATTGCTGTGAAGGAACGTCTTGCCTTTATGTGTTCTGAAGCTGTATGGTGGCGCTGCCACCGCTCGCTTGTTTCAGATTATCTGAAGGTGCGTGGATGGGCGGTATTGCATATAATGGCACCGGGTAAAAGCACGGAACATCCATATACTTCACCTGCACATATAGTACAAGGAAATTTGTTTTATAATAAGAAATAGCATCCAATGAGAGGCTAGTAAATGTTAAGCCCCCTAAATTTTAACTTTTACAATTACCCTAAAATACTCAAACCGCTGTCCTTTTATTATATTTGCCCCCCTCGAACATTCCATATAAATGCGCAGTATTTTCATAAAGGAAATAAATTCATTTTTTAGTTCCATAGTTGGCTATGTGGCGCTGCTTGTGTTTTTGGTAGCTTGCGGGCTTTTTTTATGGATCATCCCTAATTATAGTATCCTTGGGTATGGCTATGCTTCTATGGAGCGTTTTTTTCAAATCGCCCCGTGGCTGCTGTTATTGCTGGTGCCGGCAGTTACCATGCGTTCTTTTGCTGATGAGTTCCGGACCGGAACAATCGAATGGCTGTCCACCAAACCCCTTACCGATCTTGACATCATATTAGGCAAATATCTTGCTACACTGGCGCTCATTATTTTCGCATTAGTGCCTACATTCATTTATGTCTATACCATCAGCAATCTTTCCCTGCCTGATATCAACCTCGACTCTGGCGCAATCATAGGGTCTTATATTGGTTTATTTTTCCTTGCAGCTACTTTCGGTGCGGTAGGTATTTTCTGTTCGTCTCTTACCGCCAACCAGGTAGTAGGGTTCCTGATATCCCTGCTGGCATGTTACCTCTTATATACCGGCTTTGAGCAACTCAGCAAATTGCCCAAAATATCAGAAGGCATAGACTACTATCTGAGTATGATAGGAATGGAATTTCATTACAATTCCATAAGCAGGGGATTAATAGATTCCCGCGATGTGGTTTACTTTTTGTCAATAATAGTATTGTTTATATCCCTTACCCGCTTTTCGCTGAACAGCCGGACCAAGGGCGCTAATTAATGTGGGAATGTGGGAAATATGGAAATTTCAGAATGTGGAAATGTGAAAATTTGATGATGAGAAAATGAAAAAATGCATAGTGAATAAAGTAAATGGCCACTAAAACAACAGATAAGAACCAACGGCAAAAACAGGCCATGATACGCATAGTCATCATGGCGGCAATATTGATTTGCGTCAATGTGCTGGCTTCTTATTTCCATATAGGATTAGACCTTACAAAAGAAAAAAGATTCACATTAACATCCCCAACCAAAAAGCTGCTGCACAATATGCAGGAGGTCGCTGTTGTGGAAGTGTACCTGAAAGGCAAATTCCCTGCAGGGCTTCAGGAGTTACAGGAAGCTGTAAGGGAGCGGCTCCAGTCTTTTAAGGATATCGCCGGCAATAAGATCATTTTCCGTTTTATTGATCCCTTTGAAGGAAAAAATGAAAGTGAACAAAAACTGATAGCCCACGACCTTGCGCAGAAGGGCATCATGGTTTTGCAGTTGGAAAACAAAGACGAGGACGAATACACCACCAAGCCGTTCTTTCCTTACGCCCTTGTACATTATAATGGCAAAGAAACAGCAGTGACATTACTGGAAAACCCGCCTGGCAGGACAGCAGCAGAAAAAATCAGTCTCGCGGAGGTGATGCTGGAATATAAGTTTGCCAATGCCATAAACCAGTTAAGTCGCCCTGACAGATCACGTATTGCATATATCACAGGTAATGGGGAAGACCTCGGCATAAATTCATTCGATATGCTGGCCTCCATACCACGGTATTATGATATGGACACCATTGATTTGTCGCATACGCTTTTCATTTCCATTGCTTATGATGCAATTATCATTAATCAACCCACTGTTCCATTTACCGGCCCGCAAAAGCTGAAGATAGACCAGTATGTAATGCATGGCGGCCATGTGCTTTGGGTAATGAATATGCTGAATGCAACCATGGACAGCCTGCGGACTTCTCCCCAGCTGATAGCTATGGATTATGGGCTGGGCCTTGATGATATTCTGTTTAAATATGGTGTACGTGTAAATAATGACCTTGTTGAGGATTTGCAGTGTATGCAGGTTGGGTATATCAACCAGGTGAACGGCCAGAGAGAATTCCGGGACTGGATATATTTCCCTAAGCTGAACCCCACTTCTGAACATCCGATCGTAAAAAACATGGATTTTCTCCGTAGCGGGTTTACAAACAGTATTGATACCATAAAAAGTACCGGCATTAAAAAAACGGTACTTCTGCAATCCTCTAAATATAGCCGGAATGCAATGGCCCCGGCACGCGTCAGCCTCAGTACCATGTACTATCCTCAGAAAAATGAAATGTTCAATAAGCCTTACCTTCCCGTGGCTATGTTACTGGAAGGAAAATTCCATTCCGTCTATCAAAACCTCCTGGCCCCTGAATACCTTCGCCTGCTCGACTCGTTAAAACAAACATTTAAACCGGTTTGCGACAGTGATAACAGTATGATAGTAATATCGGCAGGGGATATTTTCAGAAACGAATACTCTGCCAAAGACGGTCCTATGCAAATGGGTTACTACGGATGGACCCATGAGTTTTTCGCTAACAGGAGTTTCCTGCTTAACTGCCTCGAATATCTTACCGACCACTCTGGAATACTGGAAGCTCGTTCAAAAGATATAAAGTTGAGATTGCTCGATAACGGCAGGGCGAAAGAAGAAAAAACACAATGGCAGATAATCAATGTGACCATCCCGATCGCTTTGGTTTTAGTATTTGCTTCCTGCTATTTCTTTTTCAGGAAACGCAAGTATGAAGTGAAACAAAACGAAACTAAACCCTTGTCATAGATGCGCAAAACAATTATATACGTCCTTATTCTCGCCTTCCTTGGTTTCGGCATATATTTTTATCTGATCAGGAATAATGAGTCTAAATTCAGTGAAACTGAAGCGGGCTTTACGATTAAGGATACAGCTTCCATCGGCAAGCTTTACTTAGTCGCTAATGATGGTGAAAGTATATTGGCAGAACGTACAGATTCTGGCTGGATGGTCAATAAACAGTATAAAGCCATGCCGAGTACATTGAACGCAATTATGCTGACACTGAATGCTCAGGCTCCTTTATACCCGGTTACCAAAGCTGCATTTGAGAATGTGGTAAAGAGCCTGGCTACTGACGGTGTGAAGGTGGAAGTGTATGGAAGAGACGGAAAAAAAATGAAAGTGTTTTATGTTGGCGGGCCCGGCGTGAACAATATAGGCACCAACATGATGATGGAAGGCGCCCATACGCCTTATGTTGTGCAGGTCGCAGGTTTTAATGGCTACCTGTCGCCACGCTTTACTACGCAGTTAAAAGACTGGCGAGACAGGACAATTTTCAACTTTCCATCCGAAGAAATAAAAAGTATTTCATTGCAATATGCCGACAAACCAATCAACTCATTTGTTTTAAGCCGTGAAAATGGTTCATTAACAGTAAAAGGAGATTCCAATTATACTAAAAACTATGGTGAGTTGAACATTCGCAGAGCAGGTATTTACCTGAAATACTTTACCAATGTCAATTGCGAAGGCTATCTGAACGGGCTGTCTGATATGGATACCACCCTCAAAACAGCGCCGAAACATTCATCAATTGACATAGAAGGCATGCATGGGCAACACCAGCATATGGATATATACTGGATGGCGATAAACAGGCGGAGTAAAAACGTATTAGTGTCGAACCCGGACATACCTGATGACTATGACGCCGACAGGTTGTATGCCGTTATCAATGATTATAAAGATACCATAATGATACAGCATATGGTCTTTCAAAAGATATTCCGGAAAGCTTTCGAGTTTTACCAGAAAGATGTTGCTCCCACAGAAAGGTCTGGTAAAAAAGAATTACCCAAAAACGTCATGATGCATAAGAATTCTTAATTGACAATCGCAGGCCGTTGAATTTTGTCCCGATAGCTATCGGGATGAATTTAAATAGCCTCTTTCAGTTCATCAAAACCGAGGTCAATAACTTCGTAATCCAAATCATTATGCCATTGGTAGTGCCACCATTCTGCCGGCACATGACCAAATCCATACTTCCTCATTGTTTGTTTCAGCAGTTTGCGATTTGCCAGAACTTGTGGGGGGAGCTGCCTGAAATTGTGATGCGCTGAATCAGTAAAATTATCGTATGCTGTTCCCATGTCTAATTCTTTGCCTGTTTTTAAATCTATAATAGTCAGGTCCACAGCCAGTGCGCGATTATGGTTGCTGCCCTTCCTTGGATTTGCAACATAATGCCTGTCGGTTGCAGTTCTCCATATAACACAGGTTACACTGAAAGGCCGGAAGGCGTCATATATCTTTAAAGCAAGCCCTTTTTTAAGCAAATCATCCTGCGCCAGCTTTAAAGCGTTTGCGGGCGCTTCATGCAGGTAAGCAACGGGATGATGGTATAAAACAGTGTGGGTAAAATTGTTGCTGGTGGCATAAGGCATATCTATTAATATCCCTGGAATTACTTTCTTTAAAGCCACTATTTTTTTTGCAGGGTTATTTTTTACTGCATCCCGGAAACCAGATATGCTACTGATAACTTTTGCATCCGTCTTACATTTCTGCCCTTTGCTGAAATCAGGTAAAGCAAAAACAAGCAGAAGTAAAAAAAGACTGGATAACTTCATCAGGAATTATATGAATCAGCCAACTTCTGGCCTGATCTCAAAAATAGGCTTTCTTACTTTATTAAAATATTCAGCCTGCTAAACAAACCTTTCTTTCAGGATTGCTGTCTTTGTATCATTCCTTTGTATGATATACATTTGTACCTCAAATTATAAAGCAATTATTTGAGCTTAAAAATTTATTACAACACAATAATTAATTTAAATACATGAATAAAAAGCTCATAATTCTTTGTGCCATATCCTGTTTTTCTATTGCTTTGCAACATGCCAGCGCGCAGGATAAATCGAAATCCTGGCCTCCAAAGAAATTCCCCCACGATCCTAAAAATTGCTTTCATCTCTTATCAAATTCCTATCAATGTAAGTGGATATTCTGGGGAATCAAAAATACAATAGAAGGAACTGTGATTGCTTACGACACAGTATCCACAGCTGCAAAAGGCCCTGCCACGGCTTCTGTTTCCATAGTAAAAACAGGGAAAGACACCGTAAGGATATTGTTTTTGAATGGTGCTAAAATTAAAACAGGAGACCATGTCATTGTCTCCCAGGGAAAAGAACCGGAGTTGGATGTATTAGTGCCATTTGACAGGGATTTCTTTCTCAGTGAAGAAAACAAAGGCAACAAGCCCCAATGCCGGATTAATGAATACGATAGCAGGATATTTAAAACAAACTGGGGAAAAATTACGGATAAACCACAGCCCGCAACTACAAAATCCGCAGGTCAGAACCATCCTGCTAAAAAGAAATAATCTACTAAATTATTTTATATATTAGTCCATTTCGTGCTTTGTTTCGCTGCTAACTTTTAAAAGTTTAAGTTTGCGTTTGTTTTACTAAAATATTCATGTCTATGAAAATGGATAAGGTCCTCAGCAAGTTAGGTATTCAGAAAATAAATGAAGGCGCTTCAACCGGCACAAAATGGCTGGTTGCCGGCGGTGAAAATATAATATCCCACTCTCCTGTTGATGGTAAGCGGATAGCTGTTGTTACGGCTGTTTCCCAAGGTGTTTATGATACGGTTGTGGCCCAGGCACAGGTTGCATTCCTCGAATGGCGCACGTGGCCTGCACCGAAGCGCGGCGAAATAGTGCGTCAGATAGGGGAAGCGCTCAGGAAATACAAAGAGCCTCTTGGCAGGCTGGTATCTTACGAAATGGGAAAGAGCCTGCAGGAAGGCTACGGAGAAGTACAGGAAATGATAGATATATGCGACCTTGCCGTCGGTATGTCACGGCAGTTATATGGCCTTACCATGCACAGTGAGCGCCCAAAGCACCGCATGTATGAGCAATGGCACCCCATGGGTGTGGTGGGTATTATCAGCTCGTTTAACTTCCCTGTGGCCGTGTGGAGCTGGAACAGCATGATCGCTTTTATCTGCGGTAATACGTGTGTATGGAAGCCTTCGAAAAAAACGCCCATTTCCGCAATTGCCTGCCAGAATATTATCTCCGAAGTTTTTAAAGCGAATGAGGTACCCGAAGGCGTATGCGGGCTGGTATCCGGTACCCGGGAAATTGGCGAGTGGATGAGTAATGATCGCCGTGTTGCTCTTGTATCCGCAACCGGTTCTACCAATATGGGCAAAATAGTAGGCGCAGCCGTGGCTAAGCGTTTGGGCCGTTCCTTGCTGGAGCTTGGCGGAAACAATGCCATTATTATTACAGAATATGCCGACCTGAATATTGCCTTGCGTGCTGCAATATTCGGAGCCGTAGGTACAGCAGGGCAGCGATGCACCTCTACCCGCCGCCTCATTATTCATGAGAATGTATATGACGCTTTTAAGAAAAAATTAGTAGCCGCCTACAAACAGTTGGTAATTGGCAACCCGCTTGATGAAAAAAGCCATGTGGGCCCGCTAATAGATGTTGACGCTGTATCCGCTTATGAAAGTGCCATAAAAGAAATAAAGAAGGCCGGAGGCAGGCAGGTAGTTGGCGGAGGTGTGCTGGCGGGCGAAGGCTACGAAAGTGGCTGCTATGTGAAACCATGCGTATTTGAAGTGCAGAATGAGTGGCCCATAGTACAGAACGAAACCTTTGCGCCTATACTCTACCTGATGAAATATACTTTGCTAAAAGATGCTATCGCCATGCAAAATGGTGTACCGCAGGGCTTATCATCTTCTATCATGACACTTAACATGCGGGAGGCAGAACAATACCTTTCAACCATAGGCAGCGACTGCGGTATAGCCAATGTAAACATCGGGACAAGCGGAGCTGAGATAGGTGGCGCTTTCGGTGGCGATAAAGAAACCGGCGGAGGCCGTGAAAGCGGCTCTGACTGCTGGAAAGCATACATGCGCCGCCAGACCAATACCATCAACTGGAGCGATCAATTGCCACTGGCACAGGGGATAAAGTTTAGTGTTTAATGGCTGAATAATTAAAGAGGTAATTCTATGAACCATGTACCTTTTATTATTAGATTCTATTTTTGCTTTTAACAATAAAGTTGCAAATGATAATAAGGCTGCTCATCGTATTTTTTGTCTTACTTAGCTGCTTTATTAATTGCAAGGCGCAGATCACTGATAATTCTATAGAACAATTAATGACCAGGAGAAGAATTAGCTGCTTTGATATTTCCTATAATGCAGTCAGTTTAATTCCTCGTTTATACAAAGAAAACAAAAAAGACACATTAGACGCTGTTGTCAACTATTGGAGAAGAAATTGCGGAATGTCAGAACCGGTTGTCACATTCAGCATTTTGTATTCGATAGAGAATAATACATTTAAAGAACAAATTAAAAGGAATTATGAGGAGATTAGTATTGATAGTAGCTATTACCCTTACACAGATTATTATGCTACCAATATTTTATCTTATTTGCGATGGTTCGAATACGGTAGTGATATAATGCAACATCCCAGAGTGTACTTCACTGATGATAATGATTATTACATTATCGCAAAATATGGATTGTATTATGACTTCCTAAGATCGATGGCTGATTCATTAACCAACAAACCTGGACTGACACCTGTAGAAAAATTCCTGCTTTATTATTATTCAAATCCAGATAAAAGTCGGCTATCTCTTTTAAGTGCGCCTGCCTACAATGGTTCAGTCTTGCAGGAAGTTTATTTAAAGGATATTGAATACCGTAATAAAATTTCAGGTTTTCAGCTTGCACTTACATCTGGTATATGGGTTCCAAAGGGGAAATTATCTACTCTTGGAAATCACCCTTATCTTGGTTTTACTATTGGAGGGCGTAGTAATAAATTGATGTATGATGTGAATTTCTCCTTTAGGTTTCTTGATGCTCCTAATAATTATATTGTCACCAACAACGACACTCCTTATACAACAAAATACTACATGGGCTATTATATTGGTTATGATATCGCATATCAATTTTTTCGAAGAAATAAACACGAGTTTGATATCTTATGCGGCATAGGTTGGGATGCATTTGATGCAATTTTTGCAGATGCTATTACCAATACTTACCCATCACTGAATTTAAATGCCGGTTTAGGGTATAAAATATTTTTAAGTCATAAGGACGATAAAGATTTTGAGAAATACTCTTATCTGTCTTTACAGGCAAAATATAATTTCGTTAATTACAACAATAAAGGAGGCACTGACCTAAGCGGGAATTCATTTACATTCGGACTGCTTTATGGGTTTTACAAAAGGGCTAACCATTATTACTATAACCCTCAATAATACTATTATTGCTTTGATGCTTCTATCGTTTCAATAAAAACTATTCAATAGACAGGCGGTTTTCTTTCTTTTCAAAAATATATTGTTGTTTCAGAATTAATACATAGATTTGTGATGTATTGTTTAGCGATGCAACAATTAGCTATGAATCAGACTGAATTATTAAAAGGAACATTAGGCACTATTATATTGAGGCTTTTGGAAGAGAAGGGGCGTATGTATGGTTATGAGATCACTCAATTGGTTAAGGATATGTCGGGCGAAAAGATATTGGTGAAGGAAGGCTCCCTCTACCCGGCCCTGCATAAACTGGAAGCCGATGGATTAGTGGTTGCTGAGGAGGTTTTTATAGGTAAACGCGTGCGCAAATATTACAGCCTCACAAAGCCAGGGAAAAAAGCAACTAAAGCTTCAGTTGATGAACTGCTTGATTTTTTACAAACCATACATCATTTAATAACCGCCGAACCATTATCATCCTATGCTCAGTGATGAACAAGTTGATATTATCCTTCAGCGCATCATTAATGATGGTGTGGCAAATGTAAGCCTGCAAAATGACCTGCTCGATCATTATTGCTGTTTTATTGAAGCAGATATGCAACCCGGTAACAACTTTGAAACAGCTTATGATAAAGCATTCCAGGCGATTACACCCAATGGAATGTACGAAATACAGGAAGAACTTAATTTTCTCTTAACCTTTAAAAAACAAACAAATATGATAAGGGTCATTTATGGTTTCGGATTTCTTTAAGCATTCCTGATCTCTACAGGTATTATGTTCAGGGCATTACATTGGGGAGGGAGCTATTACCTGTTTTTATTTGGGTTTTCAGCGCTCATCATTACACTTATTGACATCACTAAAAATGCACTGAAGTACTTTAAGGCGCATTCTGCATCTAATAATTTTCGGGTATTTACCGGATTATTTGCAGGATTGCTGATTGCAGCCGGTAACCTTTTCAAAATTCATTCCTTCCCTTTATCGAATGTATTAATGACATCAGGTATGTGCTTATTAAATTTTGTATTCCTGCCAGTTTTCTTTTGCCATTTATACAAGCAATCGCTTTCTGTTAGTCAAAGGTAATAAGCAGGAACTGGCAAAATGTTTTCTGATTATATGCATATGTATATAAATAGGATCATATTGGTAATGGTATATATGAATAGATCGCTGGAAGGCCTTATCTTTTTTCTTGCATCAATAGTTTGTAACGTAGGGGCTATTTTAATATTTATTATCAATATGGCAAATGATGTCAATGATAGGTAATGTATTGAAAATATTTTTAGTATTATCATTGGGCAAAAATCCTGCAATAATTGGCATAAACCATATATAGTTATTATATTTAATGCAGTTACGTAGATCAATGCGAGAATAAAAGACAAATATTTCGTCCCGGTTATTTGATAAACAGTTCTATATGATGCTATTATCGCCCTTTTCACAATTTCTATTTTGCATGTTAATAAATCATTTGCAATAGATGTTATCGCAAAGTTAATAACATTATATTAACTCCAAAATAGAAATAGATATTTTTTTTCGTTTTTACACATAAATACTATGATTATATTGACGGTGTTGCTTTGCATGACTTTGTGTGTGGCAGAAAAAAGCTTTTCCGTATGTGTAATTTAATGAAATTTATATGTAACGGTTTCTATATGTAATAAATGCTATTTCCTTGGGAAAGAAAAGGGTGGACAAAGGAGAAATAGATAGCACATAGGTAGTTTTACGGAATGGAAATTCCTGAATGAAAACTTGTAGTAATGACCAATGCAGTCCTGCATGATATTACCGGATTTAAGTGGGATACTTAAATCCGGGTGAGGGAGAAAACTGAGATGAGAAAATGTGAAAATACTGTCATTGCTCAATTGTTATCCTATTGCTGAACGGTGTCAAAGCCACTGGTATGGCATGACCATACCAGGACAAAAGAATTTCCTTTCAGCCAATAGGTCATTAAGCATTTTTATATTACCCCATTTTTGCATTTTCAGCGCGCATTTGCGGGAAGAACAGCACATCCTGGATAGATACCTGGCCTGTGAGCAGCATAGCGAGGCGCTCTATTCCAAAGCCAATACCAGCGGTTGGCGGCATTCCATACTCCAGTGCGCGAAGGAAATCATAATCTATATACATGGCTTCCTCATCGCCGCGCTCCATCAGCTTGGCCTGTTCTTCAAACCGCTCGCGTTGCTCTATGGGGTCGTTTAGCTCACTGTATGCATTGGCTATTTCTTTGCCGTTCACTATCAGTTCAAAACGCTCTACGAGGCCTTCTTTGCTGCGGTGCTTCTTGGTAAGCGGGCTCATTTCCACCGGGTAGTCAATGATAAAAGTGGGCTGTATATAATGCTTCTCGCACTTGCCTCCGAAAATTTCGTCAACCAGTTTGCCTTTGCCCATGGATGCGTCCACATCTATATGCAATTGCCGGCAGGCGCCGCGCAGGCCTTCTTCGTCCATAGCGCTGATGTCAATGCCGGTATGCTCAAGTATTGCATCGTATATACTGATGCGTTTATAGGGAGCCTTAAAATCTATCTCTACTCCATCTACCCCGATAGCTATCGGGGCTGCAGATGTACCATTAGTAGCTATTGCAGTTTGCTCCAGCATCTGCTCTGTTGTCTCCATCATCCACAAATAATCTTTGTAAGCGACGTAAAACTCGAGTATGGTAAATTCGGGATTGTGTGTGCGGTCCATACCTTCGTTGCGAAAGTTGCGGCTGAACTCATACACCCATTCAAACCCGCCAACTATCAGGCGTTTCAGATATAGTTCATTGGCTATACGCAGGTATAGCGGCATATCCAGCGCATTGTGGTGTGTGATAAACGGCCTTGCTATGGCGCCTCCCGGAATGCTTTGCAGCACGGGTGTATCCACCTCCAGAGCTCCCCGCTCATTAAGGAAAGTGCGGATAGCATTTTTCATTTTAGTGATCTTGGTAAATGTTTCACGCACACCGGGATTCACTATAAGATCGGCATACCGCTGGCGGTACTTAAATTCCAGATCAGTAACGGCGTCATATACTTCGCCATCTTTTTCTTTAATAACCGGCATGGGATGCAGCGACTTGGTGAGCAATACAAACTGCTCTGCATGTACCGAAATCTCGCCTGTCCGGGTAATAAATACATAACCCTTAACACCTATGATGTCGCCAATATCCAGCAGCTTTTTCCATACGGTATCATACTGCGTTTTATCTTCACCGGGGCAAATATCATCGCGTTTTATGTACAGTTGTATGCGTCCTGTGCTATCCTGCAATACAGCGAAGTTAGCCTTGCCCATATCGCGGACGCTCATAATGCGCCCCGCCAGGGAAACTGCTTTATATTGTTCTTTGTTGCCTTCGTTAAATTCTTCCTTTATCTGTTTTGCAGTATGGGTTACCTCATATAGCGGCGCCGGATAAGGATCTATTCCCAGTTCACATAATTCTTTCAGCTTATCGCGGCGTATTAATTCCTGTTCGTTAAGTGTTGCTTGCATGGGTGCAAATTTAGTTGATTGTTATTGTAATTTGGAATTGGAGATTAGGAATTTGGATTGATTTGCATAAGAACGTTTATAGAGGTCAATATGATGAGCAGAATATTTCTGTGCAGCCTGCAATGCTACAGGCCGAACATGGTCGCAAAGCAAAGCGAAAAAGTATAATAATTTGATTGTTAATAATTTATATAAATGACATAAAGCCCTCAGTTAATTTATCACTTGTCAGGTAAAAACGAATAAAAAAAGTTACTGAATAAAAGTTTGTTTCTTATACTAGTTTTTATACTTTTAATTAAAAATTTTTTATGACACACCTCATTTTAGCGTCCTTCATTACTAAAAGTTTACTGATCACATTAATTATCGGGTTGATCGCCGGATTGCTGGCGCAGGTAGTAACACCTGGCAGGGGTTATGGTATTATTGTATCTATAATACTTGGAATCATAGGAGGATGGATAGGCAACAGGTATTTTACGTTCATTAACTTCAGTACCGATATTCCTTATCTTATCCAGGTATTACGTGCTGCACTGGGGGCTGTGATACTGGTATTAATACTCAACTTAATTGTTGGAAGAGATAAAAATGATAAAACGAGATATAGATCTTAATCAAATTCAAAATTCAAAATTCAAAAAGTGTTTTGTTACATTGATTTGCATGGTGCAGACCAATGTGGTGTTTTGTTTTGGGCCAAACAATTTATAACATCAAAATTCAAAAAGTGTCTAGTTCAATTGGTTTGCTTAGTGCAATTCAATGTGCTGTTTTGGATCAAACAATTTACGAAATCTGAATACCTGCAAAATTGAGAAAGCCACCGGTTAGAGTGGCTTTCTGACTATAGTATGTTTATAAGTCCTAAGAATAATATAGGCTTAGGATTAGAGGGGCCGTGGTTATTTGGTGTTGGCCAAAAAATCTTTGATCTTGTCTTTATGCACAATACCTTCCTTAAAAGTATATGCGCCGCTTTTAGGGCTACGTACAGCTTTGATAACTTTAGTAAAGTTTTTAGCTTCCAGTGCCTGCTTCGGGTCTTTCTTTTGTGCGGTTTTAGCTGCTTTTGCCATCGCTTAAATATTTTAAAAAGATTATTTAATTTCTTTGTGAACTGTTACGCGTTTCAGAAGCGGGTTGTATTTTTTCAACTCAAGGCGTTCTGTAGTGGTCTTTTTATTTTTGGTAGTGATATAACGGCTGGTACCGGGCAAACCACTGTTTTTATGCTCGGTGCATTCCATTATTACCTGAACGCGGTTTCCTTTTTTTGCCATTTTGCTATTATTTTATACTTTACTTTACAGAATCAGATGGTTACGCCTTTGGCGCGAAGTTCTTTTACTACGGTGAGCAATCCGTTTTTGTTGATAGTACGGATAGCGTCGGCAGTTAATTTAATGGTTATCCAGCGATCTTCTTCAGGAAGAAAGAAACGCTTGGTCTGCAAATTGGGCAGGAAACGGCGTAACTTTTTCTTGTTGGAAAATGATACTTTATGCCCTACTATTGGTTTTCTTCCTGTTACCTGACAAACGCGAGCCATGATTTATGATTTTTTTGGGACTGCAAAGGTCTTGTTTTTTTATGTAACAGCAAAATATTTTTAAAAAAAGATTTATAGCTCTGTTTTTAAGGTAACTCAGGGAGCAACAAATCGTCTAAACTTCCTATGCCGGGTATGTTTTCGGATATAAATCCTTCGCCATACCTTACGCCTATTCGTTTGCCGGCCACTGAATCTTTACTGGCAAGAATATCCAGAAAATCTTTTGTAGCAATATAAGTAACCGGTTCATTTGACCCGGGATCATGAAACTGGCTCCTGAAACAGCGGATGGCTTCCATCTTCTTATTAAAAGTACCGGATATGTCCACAACAAAAGTTGGTTCGAGATGCCTGTTCTGGATCATATGATATACCCGCTTAGGACGCCACGGCACCTGGGCTGCACCCTGCCATTCAGTTTCGATTTTTAACAAACCGGCGAAAAAGCAGGCATCGGCAATGAGCCTGCCGCCACGGCTATGGTCCGGATGGCGGTCATTAAGCGCGTTTGCAATAACTATATCGGGCTGGTAATGGCGAATATACGGGATCAGCCGACGCAGGTGCTCTTCATCATTGCGGAAAAAGCCATCAGCCATTTGTGCATTTTCACGCACTTTAACCCCCATTAATTCAGCTGCCATTTGCGCTTCTTTATAGCGTTCCTCTATGCTGCCTCTTGTTCCTAATTCGCCCTGGGTAAGGTCGAGAATGCCTACTGCCTGGCCTGCCTGCGCATGCTTTATAAGGGTGCCGCCGCAGCTTAATTCAACATCATCGGGATGCGCACCAATTGCGAGAATATGTAGTTTCATTTTGTATTTTAAGTAATGTCAGGATTAATAAAATTAATTTCCAACTGCTTTGTAACGTTTATTTAGCTGGTATAGTATATATGCATATCATAGCCCGGCCTGGCAGCCATGAAAGTACTCTATTTTATTCAGCCAAAATTTAAATGTACCTACATATATTTAAATTTTCCGGCACAAAAATATACTATTCAATTTATATTACGGACTAACTTTGCAGGATTATTATAAAAATATCATCGTTCCTAAACTAAATAATCTGCATTATGAAAAAAATATGTTTTGTAACGGTTCTTTCTGTTCTTATTCCGGTTTTAGTACTCAGCCAAATCAGGTGGGAACCGTATATATATAATGTATCCTTTAGAATAAAGAATGCAGGCATCTCCATAAACGGAAAATTTACAGGATTTAAAGGGAACCTGGTATTTGATACTGTAATTTACCCGCCAGTTCCCTGGCTGCTTCTATTGAAGCAGCAACCATCAAAACAGGTATAAAAATGAGAGACAATGACCTGAAAAAGGAAAAATATTTTAATGCTGACGGGTATAAACTGATTGAAGTAAAGTCAACAAAACTATATAAAAAAGGTACTCAGTTTAGAGGCCTGTTTAATGTAACGATTAAAGGGGCAACGAAACAAATTGAAATACCTTTTGAATATAGCGTGAATGGAAATGAAGCTGAATTTACAGGTAGCTTTACCCTAAACCGAAGTGATTTCGGAATTGGTGGCAAAACCCTTACCATGGCTGATGAAGTTGAAGTAAGTATTCTTGTAAAAGCCAAAAAATGATAAGATTATTTTTGCTTTTCCAGTCTGTCATTTATCATGTCCAGGTCATTTTGGAGCGCATCTCTCAGATCTTCAAGGCTTTCCCTGTCATCGTTCATACCATCGTGATCGGCACAGCTGAGTTTTCGTTTTAGCTTATAGATCTTTCTTCTTATTCTGGCACCCTCACAAGGCGCATATAATAGTCCTAATATAGCCCCCATAGCCATACTTACAGCTATAGTCCACGATACTTTTTTAGCAGTATTCATAATATAATGAGTTTTGTATTCATGATGCGAGCTCTTCCATTTTCCTGTTTACTTTGTGCAGTTGTTTCTGGAGCACTTCCTTGATTTCCTCCAAAGATTCCCTGCCGTCGTCTATAC
Organism: uncultured Bacteroidota bacterium; assembly: GCA_903887005.1. Taxonomy (GTDB): domain Bacteria; phylum Bacteroidota; class Bacteroidia; order Chitinophagales; family Chitinophagaceae; genus Nemorincola. The sequence goes on from CAISOH010000200.1 coordinate 48,646, forward strand.
TGTCATTTACAGCGCCAACCAGTTTTTTACTGCGTTTTACTATCATCTTCCTGGTTTCAGACCCTTCATCAGGGGCGTATAGAATACCAAGGATTGCACCTACTGCAACACCCGTACCAATTGCGATCAAAATTTTAAATGCATTGTTCATAACTGAAGTTTTTTAAAAATTAATGAAACGAAACATTATTGACTGTAAAAATTATGCCAGTATTAATAAATAAATATTGCTGGTAATTAATGAATGACAACCATATCTACTCATCAAATTTATATACGATACAAACAGAATAAACTATATGCTCCTTTTTAGGATCCCACACGGAAGAAAATGAAACATTGATGACTTCCACATCATTTTCAATAAGGAAATCATTAACCATTTTATTTAAGTGCTCATGTGTATTACTATCCCATGAAGAAACCCTGTAGTTCATTTTTTAGTTTTCTTTTTATCCTACACAAAAATCGTGCTTGTAAACAATTAAACAATTGACATGCATCATTGAGCCCGCTGATTCGTGTCAATCGCTGATTAATACCAATTGAACTTCAAAATAAGTTATTAAAAAAAATCGCTCGCCGAGGCGCAAAGATGCGGTTTCCTGCATTGCGTTTTTTAGATCTCAAAGGTGTTTTGCCTGATGCTGTTATACTTGCAGCCATATAAAATTGTGCATTATTTTTTTTCGTAGGACTTTGCGGTCTTGATTTTATAATTTACTTATTATCAATTCATTATCCTTGGCGGCTTTGCGGCTTTGCGAGAAACCTCTTTTGCACATTTTTATCCGGTGTGAAGTATAATGCAGAAAGAAACTATTCAAATGCGGATCGTAAAGCTGCAAAAAAAACATTCTCCTATAAAACATTGCGGACAATGAATTTACATGAGAATGAGGATTAATTGAAAATATGAATTACTTACTTGTTATTGTCAACCTGGGGGCGATAATTATCGTCATAGTAATGGTCGTAGTAATAACGGTTATTACCATCGTAATAATGGTAATAACCACGTCCGTCACGGTCGCATTCTTTAACTGTATGGGCGTATTTGCCATCTTTACCTTCCTTACATTCTTTGCCTTCCTTGCCTTCTTTGCAGCAATTGTTATCAAAACAATGAGCGTAAAAATCCCTGCGCCATCCAAAATTGCAACCACGGCGGAAAGGTTTATAATTATATTTTCCTCCACGGTATTCATTATCTTCTTTACAGAAGGTACCTGACCTGCTATAATGCCGGTAATACCGCCATTCCTGGGCATTTGTATGAGTGCTGATACCTGTTGAAAACAGCAGTGTCAATAATGCAATAACCAAGTTTCTTAATTTCATAATTTTGTTTTATTTATTTAAACAAGTACAATTCCACGCCAAAATATAAAATTTTGAATAAACGACATAATTAATTCACGCTTTTATCTGGTTATAGTTGATAAGTGTGTTGAAATTGTTGGTAAATGTGTTATAAGGTCGAAACTACAGGTAAAGGGACTGCCATATGGTTGTATAACATTAAGATGCCCCACGATTAATTATGGGGCAATCTCCTTAAATAAATGCAATACCATATACTAATCCGCTACTTTGTTCTTTAGCAGCGGCAATAGATATACGTGATTATATGATCGCCCGGAACCGGGAAACCGGTGTTAATACGTTTGGCATCCGTATAGGCATCAATTCCGGAACGGTAGTAGCAGGCATAGTAGGTGTAAAGAAATTCGCTTACAATATCTGGGGTTATACGGTAAATATAGCAGCCCGAATGAAGCAATACGGAGAAGATGGAAAGATCAATATTTCACAAAACACTTATGAACTCCTAAAAGATGAATTTACCTGCACTGACAGGGGAGATATTGAGGCGAAGAATAAAGGGAAAATGAAGATGTATTTTGTGGAAGCATAATAATTATATGGGCGCTGTCCGAAGAAATAGTAATTCCAATTTCCATAAAATATATTACTATCAGCAGAACCCGGATTTATAATAAACACATTTTATTTCCTGAAAGTAATTGTTATATTTATGCAGGCTCCGCTATAAAAGATATTTATTAATGAAGATTAATAAAAGTTATTTCGATAATCTTTCAGGTGATTTTTTAGGTGGCACATCCGCAATGCTGGTTGCCCTTCCTTCAACTATTGCTTATGGACTCATGTGCTTTGCCCCGCTTGGGCCAAAATACGCTTCTGTTGCAGCAATAGGCGCTATATTGGGTACCATTCCATTATGCTTTTTAGCTCCTTTATTTGGAGGAATTAAAACCCTTGTTTCAGCGCCCACTGCCGCGACTGCCGCCGTGGTATCCGTATTTGTAGCAGAATTAGTAAATAGCGGGAATGTTCCAATAGATGTTATTCCGGTTTATGTAACTATGCTTGGGATGTTGACAGGTTTACTCCAGATTGTAATAGGGAAATTTGGCGGTGGAAAGTTTATAAAATACATTCCATTTCCTGTAATAACCGGTTACCTGAGCGGTTTGAGTTTACTGGTCCTTATCGGTCAATTGCCAAAACTTCTCGGTTTGCCAAAGGATATAAAACTGGCCAATGGCATTTTATTGCTTAATTACTGGAAATGGGAGAGTATATGCATAGGGTTGGTTACTATATTATTCATGGCAGTTACCAGGAGGTATATTAAAAAAGTTCCGGCAGTAATTGCAGGATTATTTGCCGGAATAATTGCCTACTGGGCCATTGCATTGGTTGATCCTTCGTTGAGGACCCTGACCAATAATCAGTATGTACTGGGAGAAATATCCACTTCGGCAACTGCGATAATGACCAATATCAGTCACCGGTGGTCTTTATTTTCATTTCTGAATTTTGAAATTCTAAAGACAATTCTTGTTCCGGGAATGACCATTATGTTGCTATTATCTATTAACACGCTGAATACCTGTATTATCCTTGATGGAATAACTTATTCTCATCATAATCCTAAAAAAGAATTAATGATGCAGGGTTTAGGAAATATAGCTACCGGTTTGTTTTGTGGTATTCCCTGCGCGGGGATTCTTACATCATCTGCTGAAAATTTAAGGAGCGGAGGGAAAACAGCGATATCACAGATTTTTTTTGGTATTAATTCTTTAATAGTAATATTGATCTTCGGCAAATTCGTCGCATGGATACCATTACCAGCTCTTGCCGGAATTTTAATCATGGTTGCAATAAGCCTGATTGATTTTACTATTTTCTACCTGCTGAAGCATAAATCAACTGTATTTGATTTCATAGTTATTATTACGGTTGTAATAGCGGCGGCAGAACTGGATTTAATAAAAGCCGCTGGCGTAGGTACTACCATGGCGATTTTATTGTTTTTAAAAGAGCAAATGGGCGCTTCCGTCATACGAAGAAAAATTTTCGGAGATCAGATTTTTTCTAAAAAAAACCGTCTGCAACATGAACAGGAGGTCCTTGAAATCAAGGGAAAACAAACAATTATTATCCAGCTTCACGGCCAGTTATTTTTCGGCACCACAGACCAACTCTTTTCAAAACTGGAGCCTTATTTTTCAAACTGCAGGTTCGTGGTACTGGATATGCATAGAATTCAATCATTGGATTATACTGCAGCAAATATGCTTAAAAAAATTCTTGTAAGAATTGTCGAAAAAAACGGATACCTGATCTTTTCATCCATTCCGGAAATCTTATCTACAGGACAGAACCCCAAAAAATATTTGCAAGATTTCGGTATTTTAAAACATCCGGGTGTCAAATTGTTCGATGACCTGGATTCAACACTTACCTGGATTGAAGATAAGATACTGAAAGACGAAATGGTACCGGCTTTCGATAATGATAAAATACTTGAATTATCAGAAATGGAATTTTTTAACGGATTTTCAAAAAAATTCTTAGATACGATTACTGCATGTATTGTCACAAAAAGCTATAAACCGGGTGAATTGATTTTTAAAACAGGTGATGAAAGCGATGAAATATATTTTGTAAGACATGGGAACATAAAAATTGTTTTGCCGCTTAATGACGGGAAACAATTTCACCTCCAGACAGTATGTATGGGCGGGATATTCGGTGAGGGGGCTTTTATTGGTACGATTACCCGTTCAGCAGATGCAATATCTGTTGACGAAACTCATTTGTTTGTTCTGTCCCGCGATAAGTTCAACCTGGCAACAAATCTGCATCCGGAAGTTGCCGGTATTTTCTTCGAAAGGTTAGCGTTGATAATTGCCAACAGGCTCAGGCAGGCCAATAAGGAATTAAAAGTTTTTCAGGAAAATTAGGAATGCTTCTGCATAACACAATGTGAGACCTTCATAGTGTAAACTACTCAATGAACGCTTATAAAATCTTTACTAAGCTGTCTTTTTAGGTAAGCGGATATAAAATATTGTCTCTTCACCTTCTCTGCTTTCAAAAGTGATGGTACCTCCGTTAGCTTCAACAATCTGGCGGCTTATATATAAACCAAGCCCAAAGGGCTTTTCACCCAGGGTGCCATAGCGTTTCGAATCTGTAAAAATATCAAATACTTCCTGCTTTATATTTTCAGGGATACCTATGCCATTATCTTTGATCTTTATTAGCACATTGGCATCGTCCTGTTCTAATGTAATTTCAATTACCTGTTTTGCATGGCTGAACTTAATAGCATTTCCTACCAGGTTATTTATGACACGACTTATTTTTTCGCGATTAACCAGGATATAAATAGGGGCCGGGGGTATGTTGGTAATTATTGTTTGTTGTTTTTCTTTTGCTTTGAAATTAAGCATTGTTGCGCACTCTGTGATGATCAAGCCAATATCCACCAGCTTTTTATTCGGTGATTCGGTATTCTCATTCTGGCTTGCTAATTCATTAATAAGTTCTAATGAGCCAAGAGATGCATTTTTTATTGTTGTCAAAGAGTCAAAAACCTCTTTTTTTGTCCGGTTGCCCATCATCATCAGGTCACTAATATATGCAATAGAGCCAATAGGGCTGCGCAGGTCGTGGGCAACGATCTGCAATATTCTTTCATTGTCTCTGTTTTTTTTCTCCAGTTCTGTTTTTTGAATACTCACCTTTTTGTGCAGCCCCCTAACCCTTGTGTAGTTAAAATAAATTAAAGCAATAATAACCAAAACAAACATGGAGAAAGAAATAGCTATCCACAGATAGCTGCGCTGCCTATTTAACGCTATTGCGGCTATTTTCTCTTGTTTTACAGTCTTTACACTATCTTCCAGATGCTGGTGATCATACTGGTTCTTCATTTCCAGCATCACTATTTTCTCCTTATTCTTCTTCGAGAAAAAGGAGTCTGTTAATACGTGGTAATTATTGGTATATTCTATAGCTTTTTTGAAGTTACCACTTAGTTTGTACGCATCTGCGAGAGTTTCATAACAGTATTGAGTTAATTGGTATAATTGCATTTTTAAGCCTATCGCCACTCCTTGCTGAAGGTAATCAATTGCTAAACGGAGACGGGCAGTCTTACTTACAGGAATTGAGATTTTCCCCTTGTACTTTTCTGCAATTTTTTCACCGGGTTCTTTAACTCTTTTTGTATTATCAGCGTCTTTTACTAATGCAACATATGCATTGCCTATGGCGGCCAGAATGTATCCTTCCAATACTTTATTCCCGGTTTCTTCGGAAATCTTCAAGCTCATTTGTTCATAATGTATTGCAATGAGATAATATTTCATTTCCATATAAATATTACCAATGATTTGGTATTCATATGCTACACTGTTTTTTTGCCATAATTCCTGGTATATTTTTAATGATTTAAAATGATACTCCAATGCTTTGGGAAAGTCATTTTGGTTAAAATAAACATTACCTATATTACCTTCATTTATTGCAATATTAAATTTATCATCAATCTCCATCTCTAATCTGATGGCTTTCTGATAAAATTCAATTGCATTGGAGTAATTGCCCTCTTCATTAAAAATAACGCCGATACTTCCGTTAACAACTGCAGTTTTGTTTTTATCTCCTGTTCCTTCATATATTATTAAAGATTTAAAATAATATTCCAATGCTTTTGGAAAATCACTTTGTTGTTCATAAACATGCGCAATACTCAGGTTGGTCTCTCCAATATTTATTTTATCTCCTGTTTCTTCATATAATTTTAAAGACTTTTGAAAATATTCAATCGCCTTTGGATGATCAGATCTAATATCATAGTTATTTCCAAGGCTGTTATATGCCTTTGCTATTCCTTTTTTCCACTTTAGTCTTGTTGCCAGTTCCAGTTCCTGCTGTCCGTACTTAATTCCTTCATCTTGTTTAATATATCTATAATTAAACGACAAATCACCCAATAACTTTACCTTGTTGGTATCTTCTTTTGTTTTTGGCAATTCCTGCAATAGTGAATCAATCAGGGCTTGATCCTGATTTTGGGCATAGCTTCTATTATATCCACCAGCCCAAAGAAAGAGGAAGAGAAATACATAAAAGTGTCTCATTGCCAATTTTGATTAAGTAAAAATAAAAATTTAGTTTGCCGGGTTACAGGCTATTGCACAACCAATAAATTGTTATCATGAGGTGAGCCTGAGTTCTTTCCTCAGGTTAGAGGTAAAAGCATCAGTTACTGTAAATGTTTTATAGGTGGTTTTCACCTCTTCTCCCGAATATTCTGTGATAAAAGATACTTGTACCGCTTCGGCGCGGTTTATCTGGATAAATTTACTCTGCAAACCAGATGGTATTATATATCTGAGCGTATTGGTTAGAGTACTCTTGATATAATATTCGGCCTTATCGGTAGCATATAGAAGACAAGTGTATTTTTTGTCTGACCTGAGACAAACAACATCTTTCCATGCTATTTTTTTGTATTTATTTCCTGATTTTATAAAGAAAAATGAATAATCAACTGGTATATTAACATCGGCAACAACATGATTATGAAAATTATTGATGGCGCTCTGGATAGTAGCAATCAGGGAAACCGGTGTTACCGGCTTGCACAAATAGGCCGACGGACCGGCTAATACTGCATCTTTTAATATATTTTTATCGGAAACGGAAGTAATAAATATATATGGCTTTCGGTAATGGGCGTTGATTAGTTTCCCTAATTCAATGCCGCTGTTCCGTTTAACCAGGTTAATGTCAAGCAATACTATATCATATACACAATTGTTGAGTGAAATGATCGCATCTTCAAAATTATTTGCAATACCGGCAACCGTATAACCGAAATCCTGCAAATTCATGGAGAGACCGTCAGACCATATAGATTCATCTTCAATTATTAATACCGATATTTCTTCAGTCATAGCCCGTGTATTATAAAAAACGATTCCCAAAAAAAATCATTAAAGACCCTTTTATCTAAAATATCGGATAAATCTATAGAAATTTAATTAGCGTAACAAATTAATTAACTATTAATAATAAACCTTTGTACAACAAACCCAAATAAAGAATCGCAACAACAAGTAATATTGACATTTCCCCAAATCCAAATTTTGTTTAGCAATCCAAATTTTACAAATAGGTTCTCAAATATCATTTGCAAAATGAGTGCGGAATTTGTTTCGGCAAAATTTGTCAAACATAGGGAATCTCTATAATCGGAATTTTATGCTGTTAACCTTTTTTTATACAGGTAAAAAAACTCTTATGACCCTGAAAATGTTGTTTCAACACCTTATTTGATACGGTTCATTACCCTTGGGATTAAATTCATTATTTTATTTCATTGCTTTGTGTATTCATTCACTCTTAAAAAAACAAAAACATGAAAAAATTAATGCTTTTCGCGCTGGTATCAGCTTTCACTTTGGGTTCCTCATATGCACAAGATCATAAGGCGCCACCACCACCTCCTCCACAAAACAGGCCAGAACCATTGGCTAAACCAAATTC